>DATEYJ010000109.1:0-9014 GCA_035256265.1 archaeon | reverse complement strand
TTTTAATTCATCAAGAAATATTCGCCTGTGCTTTTCTCCTTCCCAATGCCACACGCCTCCATATTCATGGCTCCCGATTCTGACGAGAACGTTTTTCTCCGGGACCTGCTGCTGCAATATCGACTGGATTTTCTGGTTCATGGTCTCTCCTCCCCTTCAACAGTATCAATAAGGTTTCAAAGGAAAGTGAAGGCCCCACCCGAGGGGAATGGGGCCCTCGCAAGTTATTTCTTGTTGTATCCCTTTATCCCAGGGAATGCAAGAATCACGTACGCCTGCCTGTTCTGCTGGTGCTCATTCTCCGTCTTGGATTTCAGAAGAACAGGGAATCTCTTGCCAGCGGAGACCGCGGTGATATTATCGGCCTTCGCCTTTGTGAAGCCATGGTCCTTGATTAAGGCGTCCGCAAGGAGAGACTTGGTTCTCGAGGCACGCCTCGCTCCCAGGCCGTCATTGTAGGACTCTCCGCCTCTTTCATCGCAGTGACCCACGATAACGAATTCTGCCTTTGATTTCTCCATCAGGCTCCAGTTCTTTGCAATCCACTGGGCCATCTCAGAAATACTCTTTTCTTGACCCGGCCACGGTTCCGATTTATCGAAGGGGAACAGAACACCAACCGGGCACACAACAGGCTGTCTGGATTCCAGATCGCGGATTCTTTCCTCCAACTTCTTTGTCTTCTCGGCTTCTTTTTCTCTCTCACTCTCCAGCCGGCTCAGTTTCTCTTTCAGCCTGTCAACTTCTTCCTTGGGAACTGTCTCCGGTTTGGGTGCTTCCAGCTTCTTGGAGAGTTCATTGATTATATCAGTCAATCTCTCCAAGGTTTTGGATAATTTATCCTGATCCTGCTTGGGCTCTTCCTTTGGCTTGAGCACAAGCTTCCACCAATTTTCCGGCGGCTCAATCGGGCCACCGTTCAAGGCCAGAATCTTGAAATCAAACATGCTCCATACACCGGCCCATGTTGTTCCTATGAGGCCGCCCAACGCGAGAGCTCCCATCTTGTTGTCAGTCGGCCCAAGTACGGCCGCTGCTGCCGCACTGGAGCCAATCGAGAATCCCTTTGTATAGGGTTCCTTTTTCGGCCGGAATTGAATAACAACTCGACTCATATATGTCTGTTCCATTGCGTAGAGCACACCTAGAAGCATTGGTGTGCTGTCGCTCCAGCTATGCTGACCGTCGACCTGATATTCCCCTAGGAGCTCATCTCCTGGGTGCTTTACCTCACCTACCTCCAAATTGCCGGTATGGTACCAATCCAGCCTCGTAACAGGGCCATCCCAGTATTTTGGCATTTTTTTCACCCGGCTATTATATGTAATTCCTTTCACGGTGCCGCCCGTGGGGTCCCCCGTGAGTTGCTTCACTATCTCTTTCCAAATGCCCATATTCTTGACCCTGAGTTCTGAAAGCTCCTCGATGGTGAAGGTCTTGAAGAGCGGAGCATACATCAGAGTCTGCCACGCTCCCCCGTCAAATCCAAGGGATGGGAAGACAAAAGTCCCTGTTCCTGGTACGGCCTGAATGAAAGGCCTTTTCTCATTGGTGATGCTGGTGCTATCCCCTTGCTGGATAGATGCGCTGGCTTCAGCATCCGAAGCCGAACTTGATTCTGCTGTCGCGATGTTCGGCACGACAAACGCCAAGAAAATCAAAACAAATATGAAGAGAATGTGCTTTCTCATTTCTTTATCCTCCTTTTGGATTTTTGGATTTTAGGGCGGGCGGGATTTATGCAATCCCGCCCGGGACAGAAGTTACCACGACCAGCTGCTGGCCGAGGATGATGAATGGGAATACGCGCTCACGCTGTTGGGCGTGACGCTCACATTAGTGTTCCCTCTTAAGTTAAGGTATCCACCCGCGTAATTGGGACCGGATGCAGAATACTTTCCGGCTCCCTGAGAAACCGCCAGGGCAGCTGTACCGCCTTTTTCCATGAAACTGACAGCCTGCCCGAAGCCTTCGCCCAAGGCTTTGGGGTCTCCCCTTCTTCCCTGGAGCCAGGAGCTGCTCGACCCGAAAGTCTGGAAACCCGCAGACTTCCAGGTTTCCCCTTCGTTCGCGAAGGCCGTGGTGAAGCCGTAGGCATTGGCCCCGCCCCAGGCGCTGATGGGACCGTTCCCTTTCAGCTTAAGCGAGTATTCGCCTGAGGTGGTATTCCCAGCCTGGGCGAAATTCTGGTCGTTACCTATTGTTGCCCAGCTGCCTTGTGCCGCAATGCCGCTGATTTCAATCTCTGTTTTTACACATCCTGCTGAGGCATTGCTGTAAACGTTTGATGAAGATGATGAAAACGCGCTCGTGGGGGTCGTGAATGATTCCCCGAAGCCGTTACCCCAAGCGTTGGCTTCTCCAGAGACGCCAGAAGGGCCGGAAGCAGAATACTCACCAGATGCCTTCCCGTAGGAGAAGCCGCCTGTGAATTCGTCCCCGAAATTGTGCAAGAACTCAATTTCCGCCTTGCCTTCAATCTTGTTCGGGAAATCCCAACACAATGAGTTGCCGACTCCAAGAAACAACACAATAGAAACAACAATCAAATACCTAATTTTCATGTTTGTTACCTCCTTTGGATTTGTATTTGTAGTGCGTTGACTACCAAAACCAGATTCACCTCCCTTCCATCAGAATTGAGCTACTGACCTCAACGGTTTGTTCCTGATTTCTCCTTCTCTCTTGCCAGCCTTACTCTTACAGAAAAAGCTATGAACAGGAAAACGAGCACGGTTATTGCTATTTCCATTTTTACCTCCTTTCTCCCAGGAAATGTCCCGCGGCCCATGGGCTTCTGACCTGCCTAGGGTGTGTTTGCAGGCCGTTACTAGCCTTGAAGTGGGCTGCGGGGCTATCTGTCTTCTCCTTTCGTTTGGCCCGACTGGAGTGTATTCTCTTCATTCCTTATCATGATGTCTTCCGGTGTTGGAGGTCTCTCAATGCTGTTCATGAACTGCAGCTCAACTTCCTTCCGGGTTATCATCACAATTCTGCCATTCTTTCTATTCTTTGACTCCATCTTTTGTCTCCTCTCTATTCTCTTGATCATCCGGACGGAGAAAGCGGGCTTTGTATGCCCTCCAGCCGGCGGGTTTCTTGCGCGGGTCGGAAAGCACTACCATAATCCCTCTTTCCGGCCACTCCTCTTCCAGCCACACAGGTCTCTCAAGAGAAAATGTGACTGGACCTATGTCAGAACTTGCCACGGCATATGGACCATGTCTGCCGTTTCTGACAATCTTATCCACTGTTCCTATTATAATCATAGGGCTTGCCCTTGTTTCCACAGAATCATCCTCCTTTCTGATTACATCAGAGATTTGCCAGCTAGCAAAGCTGCCAGCAAAACCAGAGTAAGCACGAATGTGGCCGCATCGAATTTGATATCTTTCCAGTTCACCTCTGCTTCGCCTATAGAGCTTATGATCTTGACTATCACAATCGAAACGATGCCGGCCAGCATCAAGAATAAAGCAATGTTCAATGCTCCCACACCCAACCAGCTTCCACAAACGATAAACACACCCGACAAAATAATTGTCAATACTGTTATCATATCTTTTCTCCTTTCTTTTGGTTAAAGGTTCACTACGCGACACCTCATCCGACGTTTGTCACCTCCCTTCGTGTTTCGAATTCTGGTTTCCTTCCCCTGGGACGAGTTTCCAGATTCCTTCGTGTATGCTGAACAGCACGAAGGAATATTCACAAAAAGCTCTCCATACCACATTTCCAACGATTAAGATTGTGAGCCCCAGAATAATGAACTCGATAAAATCGCCACCTGGATGGAATTCGAACAAAACGGCTCCGGCGATTACAAATATACCCAGCAGGGTAAGGACAATTGCGCCAATTGCATACACAATCTTTATCAAATCCTTAGCAATCATCTTCCTAAACGAAAAGAACTGACGAATCATCTCAGTACCTCCTTTCTAGAGTCTGAAGTACCTGCCGTTTTTCACAAGGTCTTGCAAGAACAAATCAGCCACCGCTAATATAACGCCTCCTACCGCACAGATAGGTAAGATAGAAATCATTGTGTTCAATATTTTCACCTCCTCTCAATTTTGTGAAAGTTAACCCAAGACGGGTAGTTATATAAGAAAAGACTGCAAAAGACAGCCTTTTGATAGAATTAACTCTATTCAAAACCGGCACGAAAGACACCTTTTTTTCACGGAAGGCGGGTGCCGGATGGCTTCTGTTTTCCGAATTTCTCTGGATTTCCGCTGTGTTAGTTCAAACTTGTTCAGTTCTGACTAATTGTTGGTTGCTTTTAATTTTGCATGGATTTTGTGAGTTAGCGGAGCGCGCACAGCCAGGTGAACGCCCTTTCGCTTACACTAATTCGAAGTTGGCGAAGCCAACTTCTGCTGCATGCCTCGCTTGGTCTAAGCGAGGAATTCTATCTCTTCCAGTTCTCCCGTCTCCTCGAACTCCTTCACAGTGGATATGAATATCGTGAAGCCTTTCCTGAACTCTGCTGAGAGGCGCGCGGCCTTCTGGAGCATGAGGTTCTTCACGGCCTGCGAGGAGCAGAGGAAGAACGTCTCCTTGGGGTTGAACTCGTTCCTGCCGAGCGAGCTCTTGAGGTGGATGTTCAGGTTCTGCTCTCCTTTCTTTATCGTGAGAGTGGAATCGCTCAGGGAGCAGCTCCATTTGTCCTCTGTGAGCGTTTCCAGGATGGATTTGAGCTCCATGTTTTCTGTCCCCGGTTTCCAACCTTCGATTGAAGGCGTCCCTGACGCCTTCTGTCCAGCGAACGCGTTCTGGAATATCCTCTCCCCGAGCTCTGTCAGATAATAATAGTTCATCCTGTTCTTGCGTATCTTCGCGGAGCTCATGCCTATCACGCCCTTCTGCATGAGCTTCTCCGCGCGCTTCTTGAATATGCCTCCTGAGACGCGCACGAGCCTGTATATCTGGGACGCGAACGTGGCCTGGCCGCTTCCGAGTATCCTGATTATCTCCCACTCTCCGGACTGCAGGGCTTTTGCTGTTTCCATTATGTCAGCTATTTGCTCGGGCTGGGTTTGGGTTTTGGGGAATTTTGACGGGAATGTGTTCAATGTGGGGTTCCTTGGCTGCATGATTCTCTTTATGTGCTCATCTGTTACAGAGCCTTTCTTCACCTTGAACTCGGTGAAGGAGACTGTGAAAGGATTGGGGAATGCGGAGTTCCTGCAGAGCATGAATCCCTGCCCCACGGGAAGCTTTCTGATATGGACACCCTGCTCCTCGTAATCCAGGCCGAGCATCCTGCTCGCGTCCTGCACGTCAGAGGAGTGCTGGGTGTCAAGCCCGAGGTTCATGTAAATGTGGGTGGAGGTGTTCCCAAGGGCAGGGTATGAAACAAGTGAGGGGTGCTGGTCTATGTAAACCATACCCATTCCTAGTTCTCTAATCTCCCTGAATATGAGGTCTATCACGCTCTCTGAGCCGAGCTTCTTGGACTTCTCCCTGTTCAGGACGTGGTGGGCTTCCTCCAGGATTATCACCCCTTTAAGGATCTCCCTGCTCCCGCTTGCGAGCAGCCAGTCCCTTATCCACTGTAGGATTATCTCTATGAAAAAGCTTTTGTCCGAGTTGTCCAAGCTGTCAAGCTCGAGTATCGTGATCTTCCCTGGAGAGAAGAATTCTGATGGAAGGATGCCTTCCGAGCAGTCGAACACCTGGCCGAGCTCCTTGAAGCAGAGGGACTCGAGAGGCCGCTCTGCCGTGGCGAGCCAGTTCCTCTCCCTCGCGGGCATGTTGGTGCTTCCGTATTTCGTCAGCCAGTCCTTCACGTCCGAGAGCTTAGGATTATCATTGGACTTGAAAACGGCATCAAGCGCCTTGAGTATCACGTGCCTCCCGCCTCCGAGCAGCCAGTATGCGTGGTCGAATATGGAGGAGAACTCCTTCATCCACTGGGAGAGGAGGACTCCTTCAGGCGGCATGAGCGGGTTGAATTTTATCGGGGAGATGTTCTTCCCCACCGTAAAGATGTCTATGTTCTTGAGGCCTGCGGATACGAGGTCCCTGTAGTTCTTCTTGGAGAAGTCGAATATGAGCACAGGGACTCCGGAGTCAGAAAGCTGCTTTATAAGGCAGTATGAGATGTTGGTCTTCCCGTATCCCGAGGAGCCGAATATCCCCACGTGCGTGAGCATGGACTGCTTTTTCAGGTTGAGCGGGTACATGGGCTTCCTTCCGTATATCACGCGGCCTATGGAAATCTGGCCATCCCCGGCGATCTTCTCGGGAGGCGGCTCTATGAGAATGGAGTCCTTCAGCTCGTCCTTCATGAGCACGGCTGCCTTCACAGTATCGAGCATCTCGCATATCCTGTCGCGCACGGTCTCGTCCCCGAGCAGGTATGCCCTGCTTATCCTGGAGGCCGTGTCCTTTCCGAGGACAGGCACGAGCCTGTTTATCTCCTCCGAGACCATCCTCTCCTGGTTGTCTAGCATGCCCCACCCTCCGATTTTGGAATGACGGCTTTCGCATCATTATCTGGGTAAGCCGTTAATGATGTGAGGCCGTCTGTCTCAATTCTCTTGAAAATATCGACTATCTTGGTCTCCGTCTTGTACTGCTCAAGCAGTTCCTGAAGCTCGCTCTTGAGCTCGAGCATGTCCTTCCAGAAGCGGACCGTCTCAGTCCGCCCTTCCTTCCTCAGGGCGGATATGTCCATCTTGAAGTTGCGCTTGTCGGTCATGTCCACCATGCGCTTCTCTATCTCTTCCTTCTCCTTCACGTCCGCATCTATCTCTTTCGTCATCTCGCTGTGTATGCCCTTCCTCAGTTCCATCATCTTGCCGATCTCGTCAATCCTCTCCCTCAGGAATACGATCCTGTCGAAAAGGCTTCCCACTATCACGGGCGTCTCCCTCTTCAGAGGCTCCATATCCTCTTCCATGAGGGGAGGCGTGGCTGTCCTGGAGAAGACTTTCTTCACTTTCTCTATCTCGTCTTTCGTTATCTCGCGGACGATCTTCACGTCTGGAAATTCATCTTCCTTGATGTAGGTATTCAGGTCTTCCTCGAAGTTGAGGTAGTTCGGATTGGGGTCTTTCCTGGTCATATTAATCACTATATAATGACAAATAGTTAACCAAAAGGCTTATAAAGCTTTCGGTGTATTTGACTTCCGGATAGTGACAAAAGACAATGGAAGATAGATCGAAAGGCTCGACCGCTTTTTATAAGCACGCTCTTCAATATTCCAGCATGGCCGGAAAGAAACCGAAAAGGATAGCAGTAATAGACAGGGACTTGTGCAGCCCACAGGCTTGCGGCTTCTACCTGTGCCGGAAGGTCTGCCCTGTGAACAGGACGGGCCAGGACTGCATAACCGTGTCTGAGCTGGACAGGAAGCCCCTCATTTCAGAGGAGCTGTGCATAGGGTGCGGGATATGCCCGAAGAAGTGTCCCAAGAATGCGATAGACGTGGTGAACCTGCCCACGGAGCTGGAGGAGACGCCAATACACAGGTACGGGAAGAATCTTTTCTCTCTTTATCGCCTTCCTGTCCCAAAGAAGAATTCGGTCGTGGGGCTGATAGGGCCTAATGGGGTCGGGAAGTCCACAGTGCTTAACATCCTGTCCGGAAATCTCAAGCCCAACACAGGATTGACTGGAAAGAAGCAGCCTGAGTGGGATGAGATAATTGAGCGTTTTAAAGGGACGGAGCTGCAGGACTATCTGGAAAAGATAGCTGGGAGAAATCTCAAAGCAGCGCACAAGCCCCAGCAGGTGGACATGATTCCAAAGGTGTTTAAAGGAAAGGTCTTGGACACGCTTCGTCGGATAGAAGGTGCTGACCTGCAGGAAAGCGGAATCAGCACCTTCAAACCAGAATCGGGCGCCAGAGCGAATGAAATTGTGAAGAACCTCAAGATGGAGGAGATGCTGGACAAGGAGATTAAGGACCTTTCGGGAGGGGAGCTTCAGCTTCTGGCCATAGCGGCCACCATGCTGAAGGATGCGGACTTCTACTTCTTTGATGAGCCCTCGAGCTACCTGGATGCGCACGAGCGTCTCCTTGTCGCGAAGGAGATAAGGAGGCTCTCGGAGAAGGCCGTGGTCATGGTGGTGGAGCATGATCTTGCTGTGGCGGATTACCTGGCGGACTTCACGCACATACTTTACGGCAAGCCCGGGGTCTTCGGGGTGGTGTCAAAGCCTTATGGCGTGAGGGTGGGGATAAACACCTATCTGGAAGGCTATATCCAGGAAGAGAACGTGAGGTTCAGGCCCGAGGAGATAACCTTCGCGAGAGCCGCAAGGAGTTTCGAGAAGGCGAAGCCCTTCCTGGAATTCTCAGGGTTCAGGAAGGATTTCGGGAAATTCAGCATCAAGACAGAACCGGGTACTTTGCACAAGGGGGAGGTCATAGGGATTCTCGGGCCGAACAGCACGGGGAAGACCACATTCATAAGGATGCTTGCGGGGCTTCTCAAGCCGGACAAAGGGGAACCGCTTGAAGGGTTAAGGCTTGCATACAAGCCGCAAAGGTTGATTCTCGAAGGTGATGCAATTAACAGCATGGTGGAGGAATTCATCAGGAGCAAGGCAAAGAATCTGTCCACGGAGGACAGGACTCTCCTCAGGAACCTGGGTGTGGAGAAGCTCTTCCTCAGGACCATGGGTTCGCTTTCGGGAGGGGAATTACAGGCTGTATTTGTTTCCGCGTGCATTCTCCAGGATGCGGACATCATGCTGCTGGACGAGCCTTCTGCTTTCCTGGACGTGGAGCAGAGGCTGAGGGTCGCGAAGATACTGAGGCAGAAATCCGAATCGAGCGGAATCCCGTGCTTCGTGGTGGACCATGACCTGCAGTTCTTGGACGCTGTCTCGGACAGGGTGATGGTCTTCGAGGGGATTCCTGGAAAGAGCGGTCACGGGCTCAAGCCCTGCCCCCTGGAGGAGGGAATGAACAGGCTGCTCAAGGCTCTGGGAGTCACCTACAGGAGGGATCCCCAGACAGGGAGGCCCCGCGCGAACAAGCCCGGCTCCCAAAA
>DATEYJ010000108.1:0-3884 GCA_035256265.1 archaeon | reverse complement strand
GGCCTTCGGGGAGATGTCCGGGTTCGCGTTCACTTCCAAGACGTGCGGTCTCCCTTTCGAGTCAAGCCTTATGTCAACCCTCGCGTAATCCCTGAATCCGAAAATCTCCGCGCACTTCAGGGAGATCCTGCGGATCTTCTCTTCCAGCTCCTTGGGGATGTCCGCAGGGCACATGACTGGTGTGTTCCTGTACTCATCGCTCTCTTGCATCCACTTCGCGTTGTAGTCTGTTATCCTTGGCTTGCCCTCGGGGAAGTTCTCGAACGTGATCTCCGCTATCGGAAGTATCTCTATGTCAGGGTAGTTGCCGAAAAGGGACACGTGGAATTCCCTGCCCTCCATGAACTCCTCCACCAGGGCGGCCTGCCTGAATTTCCCGATCACGTAAGCCACCCTTTCACTGAGCTCTTCCATATTCTTCACAACAGAGCCGGAATCTATCCCGAAGCTCCCGTCCTCGTTGTTCGGCTTGACTATCGCGGGGAACCCCAGGTTGTAGCTTACCCTCTGGCCCGGATGGTATATCCTGTAGCGCGGGGTCTTTATACCCTCCCTCACGAGTATGTGCTTGGTCTTCCCCTTGTCGTTCGTCATGATGAGCCCGGATATGTCCGAGCCGGTGTAGGGTATGTCAAGAAGGTTGAGTATCGCGGGGATGTTTATCTCGTTCTGGCTGTTCCCGTCTATGTCCTCGCACACATTGAAGACCACATCCACCCCGGAGTTCTTTATTCGCGAGAAGAACCTCCCCATGGAATACTTCTGGTCGGACCCGCTCATGTCCAGCGGGATTATCACGGCCTCGTGCCCCAGGGACCTGATGGCCTTCTTTATGGAAACGACATCATTCTTTATCTCTTGGGAAGCTACAGAATCGTGTATCGTTTTCAGCTTCTCCCCCTTGTCATAGATTATTCCGACACGCATTTTGATTTTGGAAAGAAGTTGGCAAAGCCAACTTCAAACTAATTATTTTTAAGTTTTTCCGATTTGAAAGAACTAATAATATATTTATTGGATTTGGTATAAATAAGTTTTTCCTTTTTCCAGCGATTATGGAAAAATTTCCAGTAATTTCCTGGAATGAGCTGGATTTCAGGACAGAGTTCTAACAGTGTCCAATGCGATAAATTGCAATAAGTCATGAACCCATTTTATCGCAGGAAACAGAATTTTTTTATATGACATAGAGGAAATGGTAAGATGTGCGGAATCAGATCCTTTGCAGCAATGAAATTTCCTACTCGTCCCTGCTGCTCGGCAGGTCCGTGCTCTCTGAAAGCTCCTCTACCCGCCTCTTGATGAGCCTCTCTATCTCGCTCGAGATTTTCAGCTCCTTCAGGACGCACAAAGCCTTGAACTTGAGAAAAAGCTCCTTCTCTATCTCTATGGTTGTGGTGATGGTATCCGGCTTCTGCTCCGGCTTCTCTTCCTGGCTGTCTTCCTCATGGGCCATTTTCCCCGCGCGAGTTGGAAGGCGGATTTCAGTTGGAAGGCGACAAGAGTCGCCTTCGGTCTTTAATCGCCTTCATTCCATTCACATTCCTATTGTGGAATATATTCGATTATAAATATGTTTACAGGATTACATGATTTTCTTGGATTTTGAGTTTAAAAAGCTAACTATGAGCAGAAAAAGCCTATTTTTACATACTAGTATTTAAATACCTTCATATAATTATATTTTGTGGCCATTTCCCGTTAGTGCCTCATTCCGCACATTGAGCTTAGACTCATAGCTAAAAGCTGGGAAAACGCGAAAGCGAGGCCACAAAGAGATTGAAGGCGTCAACAGATGCCTTCGGTCCAAAATTGGCGATAAGGGGAGAGATGGCAATTCACCGTTCCTTTTCGCCACCCTGATCACAAAATTGAATCCCCCTCCTTCTTAGTCAGGCTTCAGCCTGTGCAAGATACGCTCACAGTCGGTAGAGGATGCTGGCGGTACATGTAAATGGCCTGTCACGATCTACCGTTAATCGCAAAGGGGAAAGGGGCGGGTGCAGCGAACCGGAACAGCTCCAACAGACAACGGGGGCACCTTGCCTTTTTCCCAATCCGTACAACGAAAGACCGAAGGCGTCGATTCGACTGAAGTAGAGACGCCTTCAAGCCATAAAATCCCCCTCTTTTCTGGCAGCGGAAACGCCCCGCCTCCCGGTTGGAATGCGCAGCCGCGAATTATCCGAGACAATCGGGTGGAGGTATGGAAAATACGCAAATCAGGATTGATGAGCCGAGGAAGGATGAATGCGAAGCTTTCCAGGTAGTTTTGCTGGACGGGGAGAGGATTCATGCTAAGAGAAGCGGCGAGATCGGAAAGGACGTCAAGGTAGTGAGATTGGGCAGCCCAGAGTATAGGAAATATGATGGATGGAAGGCGTCAAGAGACGCCTTCAGGCCAGAAGTGGAACCAGGGAAGATTTCGGTTCCTGTGCAAACGAAGGTTGCGGTTGCGTCCCAAAAGACGGAAGGCGGGAAGAACGATGGATGGAAGGCGTCAAGAGACACCTTCAGGCCAGAAACTGGAAAAAGGGAGGAACTGAGGAAAGAAGTCGGCAGCGGGCCGACTTCCAGCCAGAACAAGAGATTGAAGTCGGCCGATGCCGACTTCCAGCCATCGTTGCCTTCGGGCAAGCGGTCGGATGGCGGCGGTGTTAGGGTAATAGACCTGAAGAAGGCTTCCGAGAAGGAAGCTGATAAGAAGGCCCAAAAGTCCAGAATCCAGAAGATTTCTGATTCTAAGGTCACGGAGGAGAAGCGCCTGAGGCGGGACCTTAACAGCTCCATAGCAGAGGGCTCCTTCACCACGGCCTCCAGCTCCATCGTCAGCTCCTATTCCACTCCTTTCGCCCTGTTCCTGAACGCTTCGAATTCCGAGATAGGGCTCCTGAATTCTGTCCAGAACCTGGCCGGGATACTCTCCCAGCTGCCCGGGGCAAGGCTGACCAGGAGCATGACCCGCAAGAGGATATGGGTGATGTGCACCCTGCTCTCGAGGCTCTTCCTCGTGCCCCTCGTCTTCATAGGCCTTTTCGCGCCCTCGACAGAGATATGGTTGCTTATAATCTTTCTGGGACTGGTGTCATTCTTCTCCAGCATGAGGGGGCCTGCATGGTCCAGCATGATGGGCGACATAGTCCCTGTGCAGAGGAGGGGGAGGTATTTCGGCAAGAGGAACATGATGATAGGCGCGGCGGGGATGGTCGCCACCCTCACGGCAGGCGTTATGATATTCTATCTGGGATTTCCCGCAATCTTTGCAGCCGCGGCAGCGCTCTCAGTCCTGTCCGTGCTGTTCTTCCTTCCCATAAGGGAGCCCGAGCTCAGGCAGGAGAGGGAGTACCACTACAGGGTCCATTTCCATCCCAGGGACCTGGCATACCAGATAAGGACAAACAGGAATTTCGCGATTTTCACCTCATACATGACCGTGGTCAATTTCGGAGTGAACATAGCCGTCCCCTTTGCCGCGGTCTACATGCTCAAGGACCTGGATGTGGGCTATGGCTGGTTCGCCGTCCTCGTCACCATAGGAGCCCTTGTGCAGCTGCTTTCCATGCATTACTGGGGCGGCAGGTGCGACAGGTATGGCAACCGCAAGATCCTTGTGATATCCGGGATCCTCATGTGCTTCGTCCCTCTGGGATACATGCTCTCCACGAGCGTGTGGCACCTTATCCTCCTGAAGGTCTATGACGGGTTCGTGTGGGGAGCCTTCGACCTGGTGGTGTTCAACTACCTGCTTGCGGTCACGCCCTCGGAGAAGAGGCCGACTTTCGTGGCCAACCACAACTTCATGGCAGGCTCGGGCACGGTCCTGGGGGCGCTCCTGGGAGGGTTCCTTGCCCTGCAGTTCCAGGGAGGCTTCATGGGACTCACGG
>DATEYJ010000107.1:0-2671 GCA_035256265.1 archaeon | reverse complement strand
CTCTATCCTCTGCTTCTGGCCCAGCATCTGGTTGTAGAGCTCGGTGTAGTTCGGGTTTATCTCCACCCATTCGTCCACCTTCGCTATGTTGTACCTCATCTTGCCCACCCTGTGGGTGAGCGTCCAGAAGACGTTGGAGGCGCTTCCCCTGAGGGAGGTGTAGTCCAGGACTACGAACATCTCCCTCGGCCAGCCCATTATGGCATAGCCTGTGGGATTCTTATCCAGCGCCCATTCCTGCAGATCATCCACCACAAGGCCCTTTGGGTCGGGCAGCGTATCGTCCAGGAAAGACTTCTGCTCCATAATAGAATATTGTCAGGGCCTTCTTAATAATCCGGGGCCTTTATGGCAGGAATATCAGGGCAACCCCTATTATCCCGGCTATGAACCCGAAAATGATGCCGTTCAACCCGAACCCGTGGGGTTGCTGCTCCTGGGCGGCTGGGAAGAAGAATACCATGAAGGCCGCGAAAAGCAGCAGCAATACCCCCACTATTATCCCCAACCATCCGAACATAGCTCCCGCCTCGCAAACCTTGACGGAGAAGGCGGTTTCGCCGCCTTCGAGCAGTCATGTATCTATTGTCCAGCGGGAAATAAATATATGCTAAGGGAGCCATAATATATATTATTAGAATGACGGCTTTGTCCTATTGGCCTGAGCCGTCCATCGAAGGTAGTGATAGAATGGTTTTCGCAAGGGCCAAGTTCGTGATGGAGGATAACTGCTTCGAGGAGGAGCCCGGGAGCGTGGAAATGAAGTTCGTGGGGCCCGGCATCCCCAGGCTCTACCACAAGATGTACGAGACCATGAAGGGCGTTTTCCGCTGCTCGGACGCTGACATACAGGAGACCGAATACAGCTGGGGGAAATCCGAGAAGGGAGACAAGTTCAGCATACAATGGTGGATGCACAAGGACATGGACATCTTCACCTATTTTTACATAAGCTTCAAGCTCTCCGGCGAGGGGACTGAGAAGGCGGGGAGCGCGAAGATCGTGGTAAGGGGTCTCCTCAGGACAGAGTATCCCCAGGACACCGTATGGCAGAGGTCCCTCTTCTACGAGATGCTCAGGACATTCTGGCACAGGGCCTTCTACCACAAGAAAAGGGAGGAATACGCTGAGGAATGCAGGCATTCCACCATACTCTTTGAAAAGAGGATGAAGGAGTTCTTCCAGGAGATGTCCGCGGCGCAGAAGCCGCCTGAGCACGCGCCACCGGCCCAGGCGCCTCCTCAGTGATTTGGACATGCGACAGACGGCCTCGTATCATTAGCAGCGTACTCGGTTAATGAAGCGAGAAAGCCGTCATTCCAGAAAGTTTCAGAGGAACCATGGACAGGCAAACCCCAGGCACGAAGGGCTTCTGCAATGGCTGCGACAGGAGATGCTGCTCCATGCCTGTGGTCCTTCCTGACGAGAGGAAGAGGATAATAAGATCGACAGGCATGGGCTTCCTCGAGAGGAGGAAGGTGTTCAGAAAACGCGGGGAATACTACATCATAAAAGGTGAGGTGTGCCGCTTCCTGAAAGACGGCTCATGCTCCATCCATCAGTCCCAGCCCCTCAACTGCAGGATTTTCCCGCTCGCCCTGACACACCAGGGAAGGGACGCGGAATGGGCTGTTTCGCCGGACTGTCCCTCATGCGACAGCGTGCCTTTCGAGTTCGTGGAGCACGCAAAGGAGCTGGGCCAGCCCCTGCTTGAGAAGCACAGGAAGCACGGCCCGCTGACCTAGGATAAGTGAATAGTATGGCCAAAACGGAGAAATTCACAATAATAGACGACTGCCTCGTGCCAGACAGGTTCGTGTGGCTCTATTACACAGGCCCCAATCCGTGGGGAGTCGCCAGGCACATCTCCGCAAGGATAAGGGACTTCTTCCACGTGAGCGCCTCGGGGACCAACAACACAAGGATAAACTGGGACGTGGTCGGCGAGAACATAAACTTCTATTCCGTTTGGTGGGTGAAGAAAAACTTCTCAGGCTACACCACCATGTATGTGGACATGAAAGTCATTGGGAAGAAGTCCAAGGCCACCAACCAGGGGAACTTCACTCTCCAGATGAACGGGAGGCTGCAGACGGAGTTCAGCGGCTGGATCCGCTGGGCCAGGCCCCTTTGGACGATATATTCCTATCTCCTCTACCACAGGGCCAGGAGGAAGATGATAGAGAGGTGCAGGAACAACATAATGAACTTCAGGGAGGACATAAAGAAGCACTTCAACCTCCAGACAGCGGAAAGCGTTCCCACGGCAACGGGAACATACGGGTAAATCTTATGGCAAGGGACATGGAATTCCCCCCGCTCGTGAACTGGAAGAGCATACTCAAAGGCATAGCCGGGGGGAGCCTTATAGTAGGGGGCCTGGCGAACCCCTACGGGATAATAGTCCAGGCCATCCTCTTCCTTTTTGGCCTGCTCGTGCTCGTGGACGGCGTGATGGTCACGGGAAAGGGAGTCTTCATCGTGATATGCCTGATAGCCGCCGTCGTCTTCGGCGCGCTGACGCTCGTGGTCTCCATGGTGGGATTGGGGGCGCCCTACCTTCTCGTGATGCTCATCATAGCAGCAGGGCTGCATTACAGCACGCTGGCAAAGCTCTATAGGAGGATGGCAGGCCAGTCAATGGATGGAAGGCGATTAAAGACCGAAGGCG
>DATEYJ010000106.1:0-6678 GCA_035256265.1 archaeon | reverse complement strand
CTGCAGAATGCCTTCACAGGCGCTCCTCTCCTCTCCACTCCGAAGGCGGGGAAGCCCTGGGCATACTTGTCATCAAAGCCTGCGGCCCTTGCAAGAATTGCGGCGGCAGTGACAGCTCCCTGTCCACCCCTCCCGTGGAATCGTATTTCCATCATCAAATCACTTGTTACTAGAAATTAGGTGTGGGCTCTTTTAAATGCAGGGGCGTGGATACGGCGAATGACATTATGAGAAAGAGTATCCAAGCTTCTCAAATACCTTTTTCATCTTCAATGAATCCTGCCACGTCACGGGACTCTCGCTTATTATTGTAATATTAAGCTTCCTCTCTAGAATCTCCTTGGCGAGCGGCTCGAAAGGAGGATGCGAGTTCATGACCTCATGATTCCTCTCCCCCTTGCTGGTGTAGCTTATGTTCGAGAAGTGGCCCTGTATATGCTTGCTTTTGAGAATCTGTACTTTGTCAAGAATATCCTTGTAATTTATTTTACCGTAGTTCCTCGCATACAGGTGCGCGAAGTCTATGTTGAAGCTGCAGCCAGTCTCCTTCACGAGCCTTATGGTTTCGTCCAGGCTTCCCAGCGCGCTGTGCTTTCCAGTGGTTTCCGGGGAAAGGTTGACGTTCCATCCCCTCTTCTGGATGGTCTCTCTCATGTCCAGGATGTGCCCCTTCGTGGTTTGGAAGACATTCTCCTTGTCCCCTTTTCCGAAATATGCTGGATGGAAGACAATCTCCCTCGCGCCCAGGTGGTGGCCCCTCTCTGCCGAATCAAGTATCCTCTGCTTGCTTTCCTGCAGTTTCTTCGGGTCTTCGGAAGCAAGGTTTATGTAATAAGGAGCGTGCACGCTCAATTCTATCCCGAGCTTCTTTGCCTCAGCTCCGCACTCTTTCGCGAGGTCATTGCTCATCTTAACACCGCGGACGAACTCAACTTCCATGGCCTGAAGTCCGAGCTTCTTGACTTCCCTTATACCCTCAAGAGTGCTTTTCGCAGGAGAGCCCGCGGGGCCGAGCTTTATGATCATGTCTATCTACCACTTGCTAAGAAATTATCTTACTGATTAAAAAACAGAATCACGCGAACATGAACCTGAAGGCTATTTCCACCGCGATTATGACTACGCACACCACAACCACGTGCTCGGGCTTGAGTTTTATTGCCTCTTTCGACTCCTCGAAGTACCTGACCAGCCCTGCCGTGGACTGGGGCATCTGTATCTTGTCTTTCTGGGACATGCTACCAAATGATTTGTTGCGGGCCTGATTTAAATGCTTGCTCCGCCGGCCGGAAACCTATTTAAACCTACTCCCCTGCATTAATGCTTATGAGCTACACACTGATAATAACAGAAAAGCCGAATGCAGCGAACAGGATTGCGCACGCCCTTGCCGAGGGCTCCGTGCAGAAGCTCTCCAGGTACGGGGCGGACTATTACAAGTTCAGGAGGAAGGGGAAGGAGATTGTGGTGGTGCCTGCTGTCGGGCATTTGTTTGTCCTGAATGAGCATAGCGCGAACAGGCACTGGACCTACCCGATTTTTTCAGTGGAATGGAAGCCCACGTTCACGGAGAAGAACAACACCTGGTCAAAGAAGTATTATCAGAACATCCAGGACCTCGCAAAGCACGCTACAGAATTCATTTCCGCGTGCGACTATGACATTGAAGGGTCTGTGATAGCTTTCAACATAATCAAGTTCATATGCAAAGCGAACAACGGCAGGCGCATGAAGTTCTCCACGCTCACGGACGGGGATATAGTGGAGGCATACGAGCACGCCTCCCCACATCTGGATTTCCCGCAGATAGAGGCAGGCCTCACCCGTCACCAGCTTGACTGGTATTTCGGGATAAACCTGTCAAGAGCCCTGACATTGGCACTGGAGCATGTGGGAGGATACTGGACACTGTCCACGGGAAGGGTGCAGGGACCGACCCTGAGCATTCTTGAGCAGAGGCAGAAGGAGATAAAGGCCTTCAAGCCCACCCCCTATTGGGAGATAGAGCTGGACGGGAAGATAGACGGAAAGGAGATAACAGCCTCCCACATAAAAGACAAGTTCTGGAAGAAGGAGGAGGCGGATTCGGTCCTGCATAAATGCAAGGGAAAGGACGGAATTGTGGAGGACGTGGAGAAGAAGATGAGGAAGGAGAACCCTCCTTTCCCGTTCGACCTGACCACCTTACAGCGCGAGTCGTACAACCTTTTCGGGTATTCTCCCAAGCACACGCTGGATATTGCCCAAGGCCTTTACGAGCACGCCCTCATAAGCTATCCCAGAACCTCAAGCCAGAAGCTTCCCGCCAAGATAGGCTGGAAGTCCATACTTGGCAAGCTGGCGGAGAATCCGGAATATTCCGAGCTGGCACGGAAGGTCATCTCAAAGCCAGACCTGAAGCCTAATGAAGGGCCGAAGGAAGACTCAGCCCATCCCTCGATCTTCCCGACAGGGCACAAGCCCACAAGATTGAGCCAGTATCAAAAGAGGCTGTATGACCTTATAGTGAAAAGGTTCTTCGCGGTTTTCGGAGACCCCGCACTCAGGGAGCAGGTCAAGGTTACAATAAACGTGAACAAGGAGCAGTTCGTCTCCCATGGAATCACGACCCTGAAACCCGGGTGGATGGAGCTTTACAGGCCCTATTCAAAGGCGAAGGACCAGATTCTTCCTGATCTCAGGAAGGGGGAGAGTGTCTCTGTCAAGAGAATGGAGATGCTGGACAAGCAGACAGAGCCTCCTGGCAGGTTCACCCAGGCTTCAATCCTCAAGGAGATGGAGACGCTCGGACTTGGGACCAAGGCCACCCGCGCGCAGATTCTACAGACGCTCTATGACAGGAGCTACATAAAAGACCAGTCGATTGTGGTCACAGAGCTCGGGGAAGCCGTGGTGGAAGCCCTCCAGAAGCATTGCCCCGAGATAATCTCAGTGGACCTCACGAAGAAGTTCGATGAGGAGATGGAGCAGATAGAGGACGGGAAGGCCAAGAGGGAGGAGATAATAAGGAAGGCCGAGAAGGAGCTGGAACGCATACTCGCGGACTTCAAGAGCCATGAGACGCACATAGGCAAGGATATACTCGCGGCAGTGAAGGAGTTCGAGAAGGAGGAGCACACGGTGGGCAAATGCAAGTGCGGAGGCGAGCTCCACATAATCCATTCCAAGAAGACCGGCAAGCGCTTCGTAGGATGCACCAATTATCCCAAGTGCAAGGAATCCTACCCAGTCCCCCAGATGGGCTTCATCCATGTGATAGACAAGAAATGCTTCTGCGGCCTGGGGATTGTGGAGGTCAGGAACAAAGGCCGGAGACCATGGCGGCTTTGCGTGGCCCACGGTTTCAACACAAGCCAGAAGAAGTTCGATGAAGCCAAGGCGGCAGGAAAGCTCGGCGCTTACAAAAAGCCGAAAGTCCTTGCCGTCCAGAAACCTGCCGGAGCAAAGAAGGCCATGCCCAGGGCAAGGGCAGCGCTTCCCGCCAAAGGCCCGCCTTCAATCAAGAAAGGATAGACCGGAGTTAACGCATATTAGTTTTCCCATCCAAATATTAGCATGGCCAAAAGCTGGACAAAGGAAGAGCGCAAGAAGCATATCCGGGAAAGGACGCATGAACCGAGGGAAAAGATAATACTCGCGGCCGTGCTTTTCCTGGTCGTGATAATCTTCCTGGCGGCCATATACTACTCCCTGGCCTTCAGGCTGAACTTCGCGATACCCATCATCCTCATTATACTGCTTTTCGTGATTATACTCGCGTCCACCTTCTTCGTGGATTTCACGTTCTATGAATCTCAATAGAAGCCGCTAAGCCTTCTTATGGCCCCAATCCTCTCCTTCTGCCCGAGCCTGGCCTGTTCTATTCCCGTTCTCAGGATATCTATGGACCTATCATACGCTGGTTTGTCCACCGGGTAGGGGATTCCGTCCTTTCCCCCATGAGCGAAGGAGAACTTCACAGGGTCATCCCAGCTTGGAGATTTTCCATAAATCACCTCGGAAATAAGCGCGAGGGAGCGCACGGTCTTGGGCCCCACACCCTGAATCCCGAGAAGAGATTCGTAATTCCCAGGCTGGATCTCTCTCGCCCTGTTCAGGGTTTCTATATCGCGTTTGCGCATGTTAAGGATGAAATGCGTCCTAGGCATGTGCAGGACCTTTGGCTCGCTGCCGTAGAAGTCCCCCAGGAGGGACTGCCTGCTCGCGAAGCGTGAGAAATCTTTAGTGCCTTTAACTATGTCCACGGAAGCCTTTCTGGCCTCTGAGCTTTTCCTTGCGGTCATGTCCAGAACTTCTTTACCCCTGCTATCACACGCTATTCCTGTGTGCGGCTCCTCCACAAAGCTCGCCACATTCTCGGAGAGCCAGTGATATCTCCTGGCATATTTGTTTACAGGATTCATGCCCTGCTGGATGACAGACCACTTGCCTTTCTCCGTGAAGACGAAGAAATGGTGGTAGAGCTGGTATCCGTCCTGGATGGCCGTATTGTCCACCTTTGCCGACATGCGGCTGGAGTGCTGCATGCCCTCTATCTGCTTCGTGCTCAGGGAGAATTTCTCTCCCAGGGAAAGTATTTCAGAGGGAGTTTTCCTGGATGCTTTCCCTTTCCCGCCTGCAAAAGCAATCCCCACGGATTCTGGATTCAGTCCTTCTTTCAGGGCTCCCGTGGCTGTGGTCGTGGTTCCCGAGCTATGCCAGTCGAATCCGAGCACGCATGCAAAAGCCTGGAACCAGTAAGGGTCCGAGAGCCTGCGCAGGAACTCATCCTGCCCGTATTCCAGGACTATGGCTTCCGTGATTCCTCCAGCCAGCTTCACCATCCTCCTGAAAAGCCAGGGAGGGGCTTTCCCTGGATGTAGAGGCAGGTCAGAGATTCCTGTGCGCTTCATGGGTAGAATTTGTCCAAATAGCTAAAATCTATGCGCTTGGGGACTCGTACGAATGGTAAATCCTTTCGACATCTTTAGCAAAATCAGCAAAATCCTCTTCGATGTCCAAGTAGATGCAACCTTCGCCTCTCTCGATGTTAAAATGCCTGAACATACCAACTTGCATGAACGCTCTTTCCGCGCGGTCCACACTTTCCAGATAGCTTTTTGCAGGAAGCTTGAGAATAACCATGGCTAATTCAGAGAAATGCAAAAATAAATAGGCAGACCTAAACCCCTTGCTGGCTCTCGAGTATGACCTGCCTGAGCTCCACAGGTTCCTTCCTGCTTTCCGGAGCGCGGATGCCCTTCCTCATCATTATGAGCCTCTTCTTAGGGCCGGGGACAGAGCCCTCCACAAGCAGGTAGTGGCCTGGTACGAGGCCGTAGTTTATCCAGCCGCCTTTCGGATTCATCTTGCCGTCAGTCCCTATCCTGAGGATGCGCTTGTTATACTCAGTGCGTGTCTGGAATCCGAGCTGGCCCGGGAACGCGATCTTGCCTGCCAGCACATGGGCGACGTTCCTCGGGCCTATGTTGCCTATGTGCCTTCTCTTCTTGGTGTGCTTCCTTCCGCGTATCTTCACGCCGAACCTCTTCACAGGTCCCTGGTAGCCTTTCCCTTTGGAGACGGCCTTGACATCGATCCAGTCGCCTTCCCTGAAGACCTCCTCGGCCCTTATCTCCCCACCAAGCTTCTGCTTGGCGTAGCTCCACTTGTCTTTCACATTCCCGCCCAGGCATACCTCGAAAAGCTCAGGGGTCTTCTTACCTATCCCGGAATCCCTGGGCCTCGTGTGAACCATGAGCCTGATGTCCGCTATCCTTTCCAGGTCCCTTTCAGCCTCCTCAAGCTTCTTCTTGGTGTCGGCCTTTTCAGGAAGCTCTGTCTTCCTTGCCAGATCCTTGGAAACCTTCTCAGCCCAGATGTCCGTGAGAGCGTGCATCCCGTAAGGAGTTCTCTTGTATAGTCTTATCGCGTTCACGGAGAGGGAAGGGCAGTCAATGATCGTGGCAGATTTGACAATCTCCTGGCCGTGCGTGACAGAAGCCTTCCTGCTGTCCAGGACAATCACACTCGTCATCCCCGCCTTGTATCCTGCAAAATCCAGGGGGACAGCCTCCTTGGCAGCAGGATGAGAAGTCATGCTGCCATAGATTCTTGCGGCTCTCTTTTTCGGCCAGAATCCCCTCGAGCCTGAAACAGGCTTGTGCCCCTTTACCATAACGCATCACTAATTATCATTTTGTTAACTCTGCGAAGACAGCTTTGCGAAGCCGTCAATCAAGATTATAACTATGCCATTACACTCTGCGCCCTCTCTTCCCGCCCTGTTTCCTTGTCGTGTCATGTGGGATTGGAGTGACGTCCTCTATCTTCCCGATCCTCAGGCCTGCCCTCACAAGGGCCCTTATCGCGGGTTGCGCTCCCTGGCCGGGCATCCTCTTCTTGTGGCCTCCTGGGGCGCGGATCCTGAGATGCACACCGATCACGCCCTTCGCGAGCGCGTCGCCAGCGGCCTTCCTTGCGGCCAGCATGGCAGGAAAGGCAGAGCCTTTGTCTTTGTCCCTCTTGGTGACCATCCCTCCGGAGCACCTCGCTATGGTCTCCGCCCCGGTTATGTCTGTTATGTGGATTATGGTGTTGTTCACGGATGAGTAGACATGAGCCACTCCCCATTTCCCCCTGGGTTGGAACTGTTGCCTGGAGTCTTGCTGAGGCTGGGCTGCAGCTTGCTGCTGGGCA
>DATEYJ010000105.1:0-4938 GCA_035256265.1 archaeon | reverse complement strand
ACCCCGTCTTCATCCGCATCTATGCCAAAAACCACCAGCGGATTCCATGCCTTCTTAGCGTATGTCATCATCTTGTAGTAAGAAAGGCTTGAAACCTCGTCAAGAGGGACATTGAGGTCAAAGAATGAGTCCACTCCTGTGAAGTCATTCATTTCAGCTCCTGCGGGCATAACAAGCTTCGCAGAGTATGCTCCAGTGTAGGATGCTATAGTTGACCATTCTGCTGTCGCCTCTCCGCTCTGCTCAAGATCCTCCGCCATGGGTATCTTGGGGTTTCCGACTTCCTTTATCCCGACAGGCGGAGTGTCCTCAACGAATACGCACTGTGTCTGCATGGGCTCCACGTTTCCGAGGTAGTCCACGCTGAAGAACTGTATTATGTGGCATGACTCTTCAGGCTTGAATATCGGGTCTCCCCTGTAGAGCTGCCAGTTGCTCTTGCATTGACAATTTACACAATATGTATTCACATAAAGTTCAACGCAATCATACCATGTTATTTTTTCGAGGCAATCTGTTTCATTGTCATATCCAAGTCTCCAAAATTCTGCACAAAAGCCATCAAGGTTTTCACAGATTGTCTGGCCTGCTTCCACACATTCGGGGCCCTTCACACAGTCAGGGATTTGCATGTATGGTGATGGGCATGCCGTGTAACCTTCGCAAGCTGCTTGATTTTCACAATATTCATCATTATCTACCATAACGTCGTAATACCAAGTCTTCTCAACGCCTATGCTGCAGTCAACCCCTGCAGGCGTGCCTTCTGCCTCAGGGTCAACGGGCGTGAGGGTTATCGGTGTTTTTGTGGTTATCCAGTGAGGGTAAGATCCGCCTGAGTTTATGTTCTCAGGGAAGCTCGGGTCTCCATACTCCTTTTCTGTTTCTGGAGGTGTGTCGTCCACCTTGTCAGTCTCTGTCAAGATAGCTTTGTTGCCTGCTATGTCGTAACATTCGACCTCAAGGTAGTGGCTTGAGTCTTCTTTGAAATAGAAGCTCCAGTCCAAGACCTCGCCATTCTTTACAAGTATCCAGTCGCCGGCAACTCCGTCGACGGTGATCCTGTACTGGCAGTAATCAATTCCTAAATTGCATTTATCTGTTGTTAAATTGTCAAAGGCTGAGAGTGTTATAAGTGTGTTTTCCGTCACCCAGTAATCAAATCCGCTTCCTGCAATCTTGGGGGTTCCTACATCTTTTACAATAACTGGAAATGTGCAATCAATTTCGACATCTATCAAATTCGTGTCGCGGTCTCCTTGGGGAAATGCATCATCTACTGACACTACTCTGAATTCGCTTGCACAGGTATCCGAACTCATTATAGCGTCGAAAGTGAAATTGAGGTTCTCACTTGGCGCAATTTTGTCAGGACTAACAAGCTCTGTTACATATATACATCTGTCCGTAAAGGAGAACAGGGTCCATCCTGGTTGTGGTGCAGGGCCACAGACGAAATTTGTTATTCCGGCTGGTGCTTTATAGATTTCAACTTGGAGAATATCGTCTAAACTGCCTCCATTATTAGCAACATTTACGGTAAAAGTATTTCCAAGAGTATCACAGTTCGTGATGTCAGGACTTATTGTGATAGTCGCTTCATGTTCAGCAGAAACCGAACCTACATTAAGAACCGCAAACGAAAGAACTGCGGCCAGAAGTATAACTGAGAACGAGCTTTTGAATGTCCCCATCTTTTTCATCTAACACACCTCCACCTTAAATTATGACTTTTTCTCAGATGCGCCATTGCAGATTAGTACAAGTGATGCACCTGAACTAAAAGATTTTGGAGGTAGGATTTATAAATACTAATTGTTCCAAACTTGTTTAGCTAGTAATTAATATTATTGTTAATTATACAAGTCTCTGGGATTTCTGGGAGTGCTGTCTTAAGCCGCAAAAATTCTGAAGAAAAAATAACCTGCGCAAGTTTTCCTAATCTGCTGGGATGTTTCTGCAGATTTCGCAGAGCGATTAACAATCTCATGGAAAAAAATCTCCGGGAGGGAAAATCACCTCGCGTACCTGCCGGATTTTATGAGCTTCCTTATCTCCTCGGGAGGGAACTTCCTCTCTATGTTCCTAAATAAATCCTGGATACTTTCCCCGCGAACCTCCTGTCATATTTCTTGAGGTATTCCCGCAGCTTTTCCCTGTCAACCCTGCCCCTGAAGGCCTTTGTCATGTCCTTCCTGAGCTCCCGGAAGTATGCCATGTCTATGAACGTCTTCTCAATGTCGCTCACGGGCAGCAGGAGGTCGCCCTGCTTTAGGTATTCATATCCGAAAAAGTGTTTCGGGGAAATCCTCCTTATTATTACATTGCCTCCAAGGACTTTTCTCGTTCCGGGCCTGGCTTTCCTCGTGGTCAGGATTATGGGGTTTGTCTCCTGCTCCCAGAGGTTATGGAAAGACATGGCGTCCTGCAGGCCCAGGTAAGCGGGCTTCAGGCAGTAAACGAGCACGGAAGGGTCGCTAAAGAAGGTGTAATGCCCTTTGGTCAGCCTCCTTATCTCGCCGCTTTTCAGGAGGCGGCTGAGGGCAAGATAAGCGTATTCCGGATCTCCGACGAGCCTTGCTATTGACTTGGTGTCAAACACCGGGGTCCTTCTTGAGTATTCCCTTATTTTGTCAACCTGGTTCATTTCAGCCACCTTTTTATGTATTCAAGCATGCCATTTGTTTCCGGCGAGACCCCGAAAAGTATGAGGGCCTTAAGGTCACTCTCATCCAAGGGTCCAGAGAAATCAAGCAGAAGCTTCCTGAGCGCCGGCTTTATCCTGCCGGCATCATTAACGTATCTCAAAAGGAAGAATGTGTCATATAAATCCCTGATTTTCCTCCTTTTCAGGTAAGCGCTGACTTTCTCTATTATAATATCCTCGGGCAGGAGGGTGTAAACGTTCATCAGGATCCCCTCATACGTCTCGTACTCCTTTACCACTCCCCTGACTTTGCTGAAAACCGCCTCGAACCTTACTTCAGTGCCGTTAAACACAAGCCTGGAGTAAAGGGAGTTCTCCTTTACCCTTTTCTTTGCTATTGCAAAGCCCAGCGATTTCAGCTGGCTGAATAATTCCTCTATCTTTTCCTCATCTTTCTCCATATACATGTCTATGTCCTCCGAGAACCTGCTGCCCGAGTAACACCTCCATATTGCGGTTCCTCCGTGCAGCACGCTCTCTGGAAACACCTTGTACAGGGCTTCCACTATTATATCCTGCAGCCTGGCAATCTCTATATGCTGCCTTCTCTTCAGCCTCTGGTTCAGGGGAATCCTTTTCGGTTCCATATAATCAACCTAACTTATCAATATTGATAAGTTTGGTTAATCGCTAATAAATAGATTAATGGCCTTATGTGGAAAAAACTGTTTACGAATGCAGAATCAGGCTTCCGGATTCGAGTTTGAAGGCAATTCCCGCTTGGGCTTTTCCAGAATCGCCTTCTTTCCAGAATTTACCTCGCGTACCTGCCGGATTTTATGAGCTTCCTTATCTCCTCGGGAGGGAACTTCCTCTCTATGTTCCTGAACAGCCTTTCCGCCTGGCCGTTCTCCAGGTTTAGCCCCCAGACCGAGCGGAGCATCTTCTGGCCTTTCTTCCTGAAGCCGCTCACCTTGACGAGCTCGTAGTCTTCCAGCACATCCAGATGGTAAAGGACAGTCCTGTGGCTTATCCCGAGAATCTGGGACATCTTCTCCGCCTGCATCTCCTTCTTCGGGCAGCTCCTCAGGAGGTGGAGGATGGCTACCCTGTTTATGTTCGAGGCCACTATGTCGCTCTTGAGGCTGGCCTCTATGGAGTCTATCTTGCCGTTAGGCCTGGGGTATTTGGCGAGTTTAGCCATTCTTCCTCACCTCAGTGGCCAGGTCTCTCTTCCCCGAGAACTCGATCACGAGCCTCCTCGTGGCGTCCCTTATGACCTCGGACCTGTTAGAATAAACCCCAGCCTCCACCAGCTGGTCAATCCTTTCGATCATCTTCCTGTTAATCCTTATCTGGACTGGAATCATGGCATCACGGAGATATTTGAACTCTGGAGGATTTTGTGTTTGCGCAGTGATAATTATAACTAAACTATAAAAACCCACCGGCAAAAGGCTTTTAAGTTTATTGCGATTGCACTACACATGTAAGACAGCCTCAAGCCGCATGCACTTCAGAAAGAGCACACAATTCACGGAGCGGACACGAACATCCTCAGGTCCTTCCACTTCCTGTACAGGACATATGCCGCCACCCCTAGGGCAAGCGCTACTATCCCGAGAAGCGTGGGCGTGCTGGAGATTATGGCGGCCGTTATGCCTCCCGTATCCTGCGGCTCGGGGACCACTATGTCCCTTATGGGCACAGGGACGCATTCCTGGGTCTCGTTCGGCTTCTCCCTTTCCGTCCCGCACCTGCTCGCGTCCACGCATGTCCTGGCCTGCATCCCGGAGTGCATGCAGAAGGACCAGTCCGTGCACACCCAGTACTCAGAGCATTCCTGGGCCTGGACGGAGAGAGCTCCCACTAAGAAAAGAAGAATCCCGAATGCAAGGGCTATCCGGATTTGCATGAGAATAACATGGATTGGGATTTTATATGCGTTATTTCATCTCCAGGTACTTCCCCTGCCTGAGGAAGACGACCCGGAATCCTTTCCTGAGTATCTTCTCCGTGAGCGCCCTGTCCTGGGTGCATATCACGTAGTCTTTCGAGAGCCTGAGTAGCTCCGCGTCCGCCTTCGCCTCCTGGGACTCGAGGATGCCTATGTCCCTCTGCTGGATGAAGGAGAGGCCGAGCTTGGCGGAGAAGGCGTTCCCGCCCTTCACCTTGGAGACCTTGGAGAGCTCCTTCACCACCAGGTCCAGGGTGAATAGCTCGGGCTTCCCGAACCTCTCCAGCTCCTGGAATATGTCCGCCCTGAACTTCCCGGGAATCATGAGGAAGTT
>DATEYJ010000104.1:0-5694 GCA_035256265.1 archaeon | reverse complement strand
ATGGTCACGTTGCAGACATATCCCACATCCGGGCTCTGGACCTTTTCGCAGTATGTGGGGGACATTGCCCAGCTGCCGTTCTGGGGGACGGTTATGCTCAGGTTAATGACTTTGTACCCGTCATTGCTGGTCACGTTTATGGTTCCGTTATAGGTCCCGGGGTCATAGCCTGAAGGGACTGTCCCGTTCACCAGTATGTTCTGGACTGAGCCTGCGGCCAGGCTCGAGACGCTTGGGGGGCTGAATTCTATACTTATGTTCGGGAAGCCTGAGACGCTGAAGGTTATGTTCGAGATGGGGTCATTCCCGGTCGAGTTCAGGATTATTGTGTCTATCGTCTCCCTTGTCCCGTGGCTTATGTTCTTGGAAAATTGGTTCTGCGGGACAACAAGAATCCTGTTTGACAGGACGGACACGTTAACGGAGCTCGCGTTCGAGCGGGGCCCTATGCCTATGTCCTGCCAGTTCATGGTTATGTTCGCGGGGTAATAGCCGGAAGGCGTTCCCTTCATGACGGTTATCAGGAAATCTCCCGAGCAGTTCCCTCCCTTGGAGACGTTCCCGCACCAGTACGAGCTTGTGTTGGAGGTCCAGCTTGGGGGAAGACTGAGGTTGAGGCTTGCGTAAAAGGCTGTCACGTTCCCTGTGTTGTTGGCCTCTGCGTGCAGGACAAACGAATCGCTCTGGTAATAAGTCACATTGGCCGTGAAGTTCTGCGGCGCTCTCTCGAGGGACATGTTCGTGCCCGTAACAATTACTGTGAGGTTCACCAGGTCGAAGCCGTCGTTTGCGGAGGATATGTTTATGACACCTTCGTATATGCCCGGGGACTGGTTGGAATACGCGGTCACGTTCACCTGGACGGACTGGGTCTCGCCTATCCCCAGGCTGCTTATGCTGGAAGGCGTGAATATTATGACGAAGTCGCCCAGTCCTGAGGCTGAGAAGTTTATCGTATTGAGCTGGTAGTTTCCTGTGGAATTCACCACGAAGCTTCCGGCTATTGTGCTGTTTCCTGGCCCAAAGATTGCGGAAAGGTTGTCTTGAGGGACCTCGAGCCTGGGGTTCTGGGAGACTGTCACGTTCAGGTAGGTCGAGTTGGAGCCGTATGTGGCATCCAGGTTCGTCCAGTTCGCGCTCACATTAATCACGTAATCCCCGGGCGTGGCGTTCCTGTAAACCGTTATGTTGAACGTCTTTACGCATACGCCTGCTATCGGGACGTCCCCGCAGCTCCCTACGGAGGGGGAGGATGTCCAGTTGGCGGGGAGAGAGAGCGTTATGTTGGTGTTGTAGCCGCTGGAATTCCCCTCGTTCTGTAGGCTCACGTTGAAAGAGAACGACTCATTATAATAGAGGGTGACATTGCTTGCTGTGTATTGGGCAGGCGACCTGCTTATGCTCAGGTTCGTCGTCGCAGCCTCCACGGTGAAGTTCTCCGCCTCATATCCAAGATTGCCGTCCTTGGAGCCGCTACAGTTGAGCGTGTACAGCCCGAATAGTGAAGGCGCGGTGAAGTTTATGGAGTATGTGCCGTTGCCGTGGTCTGTTATGTTCGTGACCTGCGTTCCGGAATAGCTGCAGTTTATGGAGGCTCCAGGTATCCATGTGTCCTGCCTGTAGTTCTTGATGTCCAGGCTTGCGTATATGGTCCTGCTCGGGAGGCCGAGGGCGTTCTGCATGATGAGGTTGGCGGAATATTCCGAGGTCACGTTAAAGATGCGGTAGCTTTCATTCAGATAGAAGCCCGGGCTGTCATATGCCCTTATCGTGAGGTTCCAGTAACCTGACTGGGAGGTGTTCGGGAGAGAGAAATATCCCGTGAAAAGCCTGTATCCTGCTGTCTGGTTGCCGTAGGAGGAGTTGAATTCCAAGGCCACGACCTGGTCATCCGCCCCTGAAGGGGTTCCCATATCCAGGGTTGCGTTCATTTTCTGGGTCAGGTTCCACGGGTCAAAGGTCACGTTTCCCGTGATCAGGATGGACTCGTTCCTGTTGAATATCTGGTATGAGGTGTTGGATTCCGTGTCTACGACCCACATCTCAGGGCTGTATTCCGTCACGTTCACCTCGCTTGTCAGCCTGTCCTTGGTGTCCTCCATTATGTCCGGAGTGGATACCGTGTGGCCGAATATCATCGCAAAGACATTCACCAGGGAGCTCCCGGCTGTTATGGTTGCATTGTCCATCCTTATCCCGATCCTTTGCGGGGAGGTTGTGTTCGTGGCGTAGAAGACGTCCTGGCTCTGGTTTATGTGGATGAAGCCCGTGAGCGTGCCTCCTGTGTCGTAAGTCCCCCTTATCCAGGAGCCGGGATTGCTCTCGTTCCCTGTCACCTTATAGGTGGAGAGGTAAGCCCTGGCGACATCGAAGGCGGAGATCCCGACATTGGAATCCCTGCTTATGCTGGAGTTTCCCGTGTTGGTTATGTTGTCCTTCACCCGTAGCCACGTGCTGTTGGGGTAGAAGAAGTACTCCTTGACTATGCGGGACTCGTTGGTCTTGCTGGAAGTGTTCCAGAGGATTTCATCTCCTATCTGTGTCATCCTTATCCTCACAGGACCGAAAACAAAGGTTACGTTGTTCCCCATGTCGAATGTGAGGTTGTTTGTGCCGTTGCTTATCTGCGTGTACTCCATGGTCGGCTCATCCGCGGCTGAAGAGAAGAACCATTCTGACTCGGACTGTATCCCCCAGACCCTGTATATGCCCGAGGTGTTTTCGCCCCTCTGCGTATCTATGTAGACTATGAACCTGGAGTTGTTTATCTCGGCCTCTCCGGTCACACTGTCCCAGGTGTAGTTGAACAGCGCGGGGTAGCTTCCCTTGCTCCTGTTCCCGTTTTCAGTGGTGTCGAAGTAAAGATAGAAGTACCGGGCCGTGCTGCTCTGGGTTGTCCCATTAAGAATGAATACCAGCTCCCCGTATGCATTCGAGGAGGCGTTGAAACCGTCCCCCAGGTCGAACTGGCTCGGGAGCTCATGCAGGATGTAGCCAGATGCGTTGTACTCGACCACCCTTGTGGAGTTAGGGTCGAAGGTCCCGGACACGTTAAGGCTGTTCAGGATGGCGGTGAAGTTCATTTCTCTCTCGACCGGCCAGTTCTCCCTTGAGAAGTTTGTGGTGTTTACATCAATCCTCATCCTGTAGTGCCAGCTCGCGTTCCACCAGGCGTCCTCGTATCTTGGCTCCGCGTTCATCCTGGCAAAAAAGAGGACTGTGAGAAGTACGAACATGAGCGATGCTGCCAGCCACGCCTTTCTCGCAGTCATTATATTATATTGGGTAGCTAAAGATAAATTGCTGGCTTGCTGGCAATGGACTATTTTCTTTCTTTCGCTTTCTGGCCTGCCTTCTCTCTTCCAATCGGCTTCTCCGCCTTATGGGGCTCCATGGCCAGGATCTCCCTGCCTATTCCCGCAAGCCTCTTCCTGCACCTTCCCATCATGGCCTCGTATTCCTGCCTGCTGATTTTCCCCTGGCCGAAATACCTGGCCTGTATCTCCTTCATGGAGCCGCTTATGCGCTCTTTCTCTTGGAGGAGGGAGGCCTTCCTCCTTGCCGCGCGCCTTCCCTTCCTCAACCTTGCCCCAAGAACGGCCGCTGAAGCCAGCACGATTGCGGAAATCACTATGAGGAGGATGTTTGTCCTCAGGAGCGAGAGCGTGTTCTCCCATGTCCCCGCCTCCATAGCCCTTTCCAGGGAGGCCCGGGACTGCATCTCCTCCAGCCTGGCCTGCACCTGGCTGAACAGCTCTTCCGCCTTCTCATATTGCTCTTGTTCCAGGGCATCCAGACCCTCCTCGAAAATCTCCTTTGCTTCAGACACGTCAGCCTCCAGCGAAACCTCGTACATGTAACTCTCCAGCCCGTCCGCCCTGCTGCCGAGGGATATGGCTGTGCTCTTTATGCTCTCCACCTCCCTTGCCAGCGATTCCGCACCTATGTAGAATCCTTTGGAAAACAGCAGCCCGGCCTCGTTGAGAGTATCATTCGCACGGCTGGCAGGCAGCCCAAGGCTCTCCATCTCGCCTATTATATATTCGGCCTTCCCCATGGCATCCAGGGCCGCCTGCCTCTCACCTTGGCTGGAAGGTGACAAAGTCACCTTCATTCTCTCGTTCTGGCTGGAAAGTGGCTCCGCCACTTTCATTCCAGAATCCTGGGCCATGGCAATGTGGGAAAATGCAAGCAGTACCGCGACCGCGAAGATGGGGAGAATCCTGCACGTCCCTTTTACCTTTCTCCTTTCCTCGACTTTCTGACCTGAAGGCGGATTTGAGTTTGAAGGCGTCTCTTGACGCCTTCCTTCTTTCCGCCTTCTTTCTATCGTTTCTATGCTCTGCAGGGCATCCGCCAGTTCTTCCGTCAGCTCCTTCACGCCCTTATCATAAGCAGACCTTGATATCGCCCCCTGCTCAAAGTATCTCCTCTGCGAGTCCTCTATCTCCTTCCTCGCGTACCTTTCCCTTTCCCTGAAGGCTTCCTCTGCGCTCTTCCCCTTCACGGATGCCAGCTTTCCTATAAGCCCGGATTTCCTCCTCCTTGCCTTAGCGAGGCCTGTCCCGTACATGCCCATCAGGCTGTGGTATTCCCTGCTGGAAATCTCTCCTTTCCTGTAGTAGTCCTCCTTCGCCTTTTCCTCCATCTTCCTGAGAGCCCTCTCCTGGCCGGAAAAGTAATCAATCCTCCTGAGCACCCTGTTCCTGAGCGTCCTCCTTCGACCAAGGTATCCTGCTGCGAGGGAAAGCGAAAATGCTCCCAGCAGGGCCTGCCAGTAGGCGTGGAAGAATTTCATCGCGCCTATCATCCTCGCCTCCATCGCATAGGCCGCAAGCGCGCTGTTCGCCCTTTCCTCGGCCTTTGCATAATCCTCCCTCGCAAGCGCGGCTTTGGAGAGCTCGTTCATCTTCCTGGTCTCTGGAGTCTGAACCCCATAAATGTCAGCCTCCCTGACGTTCCCTTCCGTGCTTCCTATGAACCCCATTATCTGCACAGCCTTGTCCCTTGCCTCCAGGGCGGCCTTCAGGTTGTTCATTGCCGTGTCATAATCCCATCCGGAGATCTGCGCCTCGGCTTTCTCCAGCAGGCTTGAAACCTTCCCTGTTCCCAGCCCAAGGCTTTCCATCCCCAGCAGGGCTTCCTTCACTCTTTCTGCCAGCTCCAGCGTCTCGTTCTCCCTCGCGCTGTGCACCACCACGCTCACTCCAAGAATCCTTTCCACGCGGGTGAGATTCCTTGTGAAGTTGCTGCTGCCTGTCGCCACTATGCTGATAGTGATGTTGTGGACCCCGTATGTCATGTAGCCCGGGGCGAAGAACTCCAGCTCGAACACCGCGCTTTGCCCGGCCTCGAGCCTAGTTATGGTTTGCGGACTCATCTTCACATGCGTGAGCGGGTATCCTATGACATCTATGTAAATGCCTCCTAGGGCTGACCTCTTTCCTGTGTTGGATATTTTAACTGCCAGGGATTTCCTTTCCTCCCTGTTCATGTCAAAGACTGCTGCCGCCTCCGCGGCCATTGCATAGTTAAAACTCTCTCCTCCCCCACCCGCATACACGGGCTGCGCAGTTCCGCCTGCCGGGGAGGAGGGTATGCCGCAGTCCTGGTCATTCACGTAGCTGCAGCCATATCCACACACTCCATCCGAATCCGAGCAGCTTACACCCACTGTCTCAGAATCCTGGCCGG
>DATEYJ010000103.1:0-14490 GCA_035256265.1 archaeon | reverse complement strand
CACCGGAAGAAGGCGGCGCGGCCACTTTCACCCTCTTATTTCTATCTAATCAGTTTAATCTATGAATAAAGGGACTATAGCCTATCTGGACGATAATCCAAAATGGCATGAAATATTTGCAGACTACATAGAGAAGGAACTGGGATATTCTGTAATAAGGTTCTTCAATGGAAACAGCCTGGTAAAAGAAATGGATGAGGGCTTGAGGTTCGGCCTGGCAATCGTTGATTTGAAAATTTCCAGTCATGGAGTAGATGGTAAAGATATTATCAGAGAAATAAGGCAGAGGGACAAGAATGTCCCAATAATAAGCACATCAGCCTGGTATGCCATGCCCGAAGGCGCTACAGAGCATTTCAGTAAAGGTACTCCTTACCCCAAATTGAAATCCCTAATTAAAAAATTATATCCGAAATAGCAAGCGTAATATAATACCATCAGCGAAGCCTCACCGCTTCCAAATTCTTTGGAGCGAGCGTCTCTGCCCTGAATATCTTGTGCAGGTCCCTGGCCATGTCCGTGGTCTTGTGCTGCTCCCCGTGGTTCACGATTATCCTTTCAGGCCGGGAACCGAGCTTATGCATATAGCTAAGGAGCTGGTTCCTGTCCGAGTGGCCGGAAAGGCCCTCTATGGTCTGGACCTCCATCTCCATGTTTATGGCAGTGGTCTTGCCTGTCGGGGAGCGGACAGGTATCTCCTTCCACCCCTTCTGGAGCCTGCGGCCGAGAGTGCCTTCAGCCTGGTAGCCCACGAACATGAGAGTGTTCTTGCTGTTAGGGGCGAGTCCCTTCAGGTATTCCATGGCAGGCCCGCCCACGAGCATGCCTGAGGTCGCGATTATAACGCCAGGCTCGCTGGAATCTATCACAGCGTTCCTCTCCCTGGGGGCCACGTACTTGAATATCTCGGAGAGGAAGGGGTTCTTCCCGTGGTGGAATATGTCCCTCTGAAGCCTCTGGGAAAGGTACTCGGGATAGGCGGTATGGATGGCAGTGGCGTCCCAGAGCATGCCCTCTATCCAGACCGGGTACTCGAACCTGTTGCTTCCGAGCAGGGCCATCACCTCCTGGGCCCTTCCCACGGCGAATGAGGGTATGAGGATTTTGCCGCCTTTCTTCATGGTGTCGTCTATCACCTTGAAGAGCTTCGCCTCCACATCCTTTACGGAGGGGAAGAAATCGTTCTGCCCTGAGTAAGTGGACTCTATTATGAGGGTTTCCACCCTCTGGAAGTCCGTGAAGGCCGCATCGAAGAGCCTGGTGGGCCCGAACTTCAGGTCACCTGTGTAGAGTATGTTATGGAGTCCGTCCCCCACATGCAGGTGCACGAGAGAGGAGCCAAGGAGGTGGCCGGCCGGCTGGAAGGTGAGGCGCACGTTCTGCGCTATGTCCGAGACCTCCCCATAATCCAGGACCACGGAATGCTTCACTGTCTTCTCCACAGCCTTCTTCGAGTAGTTAAGCGGCTTGCCCTCCTTCTGGCACACATCTATGTAATCAAGGCAGAGCAGGACCATGAGGTCGCGGGTGGGAGCTGTGCAATATAAGGGCCCCGTGTAACCGTTCTCATACAGGAAGGGTATGTATCCGCAGTGGTCTAGGTGCGCGTGAGAAAGCACGATCGCGTCGAGCTTCTCCATGCTGAACTCCGGGACGCTGAGGTAGGGAACCTGGTCAGAGGAGACGTCCACCCCGCAGTCCACAAGGATGCTGGAAAGGGAGGTCTGGAAAAGCAGCGAGCTCCTCCCGACCTGCCTGAAGCCTCCCAGGGCGGACATCCTCACCCATTCCTTGTTCTTGTCGTATCCCCTCTCGGGCTTCTGGTTTATCTTCTGGCCTATCATGTTCAGGAACTTCTTGCGGTAGTCCAGCTCGGAGTGTAGGAGGTTCCTGACAGCCCTGACCACATCCGATTTTATGGCTGGCGCCCTTTCTATCTTGGGGAGCCAGAGAGTCTCGTTCTTTATCCTCCTGAATGTCTCCCCGCCCTTCCCTATTATGAGGCCGGGCTTCTGGGCCTCTATTATGACCTTCCCGAGCTCGGGCTCGAAATATATCTCCACTATGCCTGCGCCTTCCGGGACCATCTCCTGTATGGCCTTCTTGGTAGCCTCAGGGTCGGAGCATATGGATATGTCAGGCCTGACCTCCACCCTCTTCTTGAGCTCCCTCACGAGCTCCCTTATGGAGGCCTCGCCGCCCCTGAAGAAGTCCTTGTTCTTGGTATACATCACTATCTCGGAGCCCTCGAACTTCACTTCGGATATCTTGGCGTCAGCAGGAAGCTTCTCCTGCATCTCCTTCAGAATGCTCATACCTTACACCTTATGACTTGCAAACCATACGACAGGGATGACGAAGGCGGACTGTGGCCAGAAGGCGACTCTTGTCGCCTTCCTTCCATCTGTAATCTACCTTCATTAAAATACCGCTAATGCTTTACATCGGATTCCCTTGTTGTAACAGCAAAATCCGGAAAATCACGAACCGCGCGAAAAACGTGAATTATCACTCACCGACAATCTTCTTTACTTCCTCGTCCGAAATCTCGTGTATGCCCCTGGAGTCCAGGACAGTTATGTCTATCCCGCTCCCTCCCGAGGCTATGTCCCTCTTTACTGCAGCATGAATGGACCTCGCGACCAGACGCTTAGCTTCTTCCACGTTCATGCCCTTCTTGAATGTGTTTTCCAGCACCCCAAGGGCCATGGGAGAGCCTGAGCCTGTTGAAAAATATTCCTTCTCCTCCAGCACAGAGCCGTCTGCCCCCAGGCTGTAAAGCCTGGGCTCATTATCATAGCCTCCAAGCAGAAGCTGGACGTAATAGGGGTAGAATCTCCTGGCATAAAGTATGTTCGCCACGAGGTGCGCGGCCGCGTCCACGTTTATCCTCCTCTCCTCGCTCAGCCTGTAGAGCTTGAGCTCGGCCTTTATGTACCTCTCCAGGGCCTGCGCGTCCCCCACGAGGCCGGCTATGGTCATGGCTATGTGCTCGTCCACGGGCAGTATCTTGTGCGTGTACTTGCTCGCCACGAGATAGCCCATGGTGGCCTTCCTCTCTGCCCCAAGGACCACGGCGCCGTTGCATACGAGCCCGACGGTGGTAGTCCCTGTCTTTAGCTTTTCAATCCTGTGTTCGTCCATTAGAACCAGCTTTTGGTTTTTTTAATGAATGGGAGCGAGGGTTTATAAACCTTTTTGACGGGTTTATAGGCCATTCTCACGCGAACATCAGTACCCTGGAAGTTACAGTCAGCATCAGGAAAAGCACGTACATGATTATGAAGATCATGCCCTCCCTCTGGCCTATGCCGCCGCGCTTCACAAGGCTATAGAAAAGGAAGGTGTTGGCCGCCATTATGAAGGCAAGGGGTATCGTGTATATGGCGGAGTCTATGTTCACAGGGGATATGGCAAGCGAAAGCCCTAGGATAAGGGTCAGGTTTATGACAGTGGACCCCAGGATGTCCCCTATAGCCAAAGCGAATCGCCCCTTCCTTATCGCGGTGAAGTCAAGGACGAGCTCAGGGATGGTGGTGCCGAATGAGACAAGGGTCATGCCTATGAGCGCCTCTGAAATGCCCACAAACTGGGCCATATAAGATGCAGAGGACACTATGAACTGCGCGCTCACTATGGTGGCGAAGAGCCCCACGAAGAACAGGACGAAAGCGGCCCTCCACTGCTTCTTGGTAACCCCGTCCTTTATGTCCACCCTGAACTTGGTCTTTATGGTGAAGAAGCAGTACATGACGAATACCATCAGCAGTATCACTCCCTCAAAGAGGCCCACGAAGCCCTTGGAGAGTATGAGCGCAGGCACCACGCTTATGAGCAGGAGCAGCTCCGCGCTGTCCAGCATGTGCTTCCTCTCGATATCCACCCTCTTGATAAGCGTGGCTATGCCGAGCACAAGGCATATGTTCGCGACAGAGGAGCCAAGAGCATCCCCTATCGCGAGGCCGCTCTTCCCCGCGAAGGAGGCCGTGGTCACCACCATGAAGTCAGGGATGGACACGGCAAGCGCTATCACTATGAACCCTATGGAGAGCTGGGAAAGCCCGGTGTACTCGGTTATTATCATGGAGGAGTCTATCACCATCTTGGAGGCCTTGGCTATTATCACCAGCGCGGCAAAGAATATGATGAGCTCTACTATCATGCTTAATTATATTAGGAGAGGGGGGATAAATATCAGCCCTTTTTTCAAAAAAGGGTTGAGATCCCAAAAAAACTTTACCTGAATTTGTTCAAATTATAGAATATACAATTACCAATTACTAATCTCATTTTCAATCAGCGCCTTCATCTCCCCTCTCACGTAAGAATGCCCCGCACCCTCCGTCTCTATCAGCTTCTTGGGCTCCTTCGCCAAGCCGAAAGTGTCCTGCGCCATCTGGAATGGGATAACATTGTCATTCCTGGAATGGACCATAATCAAAGGCCGCGGGGATATCATGGCTACGTAATGGTCCGGGTCTATGGAATCCAGGAACCTCTGCGCTTCCGCAGGCTGCTGGCCGAACTGGTAGCCCGAGCTGCTTATTATGAGGGTCCCTGCTATGCCCTTCTCTATCGAGGCCGCTATAATCGCGTAGCGGCCGCCCATGCTCTCCCCGGATGCATATATTCTTGCAGGGTCTACTTCTGACCTGGATTTCAGGATGTCATAGCTCCTCAGGGCATCATACACCATCAGGTGCTGGACAGGCTCCCTGCCGTCCTGGAAAGTCGAGAAATCCGCCTGCATGCTAGGGACGAATCCTCCAGTCTCACCCCATCCCCTCTGGTCTATTATCAGGGTCGCGAAGCCCATCTCCGCGAGGTCCTGGCCCAGTCCTCTCCACTCCCCCTCCTTGTTCATGGTGGCCCCATACAGGATGAAAATCCCGGGGACTTTCCCGTTCCTGGCCTTTGGAGAATTCTTGGGGATAGCCAGGAGGGCATAAATCTCCTGGCCCTTGCTCTCGAATGCGAGCTTGTACGTGGTCAGGCTTCCGGTCTCGTTCAGGAGAGTTTGAGTGTAATTCACAGGAGGCCTGTTCTCGTAAGAGAGGAAGCCGTCCTGGGAGACGGAATAGGATTCCTGGGGGCTTGTGCAACCTGAGAAAAGGAGGATTGCAAGCACAGCTCCGAGCAGGAAAAGCCTCATGCTGAAGAAATTGTTTCCAGGATTAAAAGATTTTCTAGATCCATTGAGCTGGCTTGGGCCGCTCCCCCCGGTGCCATCCCTTGAGCCATATCCCTGATTTCAGGATGGCAAATGCGACAAGGAAGGACAGGAAGTTGCCCACGGGGAACCCAATCCAGATGCCTGTAATCCCTATTGCGGCAAGAAGGATGTATGAGGTGACAAGTATGCCCGACCACCTGACGAAGTTCACAAGCAGCTGCAGGCCTGTCTTGCCTGCGCCCTGGAAGGAGGCTCCAAGCACGAAATTGAGCCCCAGGAAAACGTAGCCGAATGCTATTATCTGGAAATACTGGGACCCTATGCCAATCACCTCAGGGTCCGAGGTGAACGGGTAGTAGAGGAACGCGGGAAGGAAGAACCACACGAGCGAGAACAGGAACATGAACAGGATTGACCCGTAAGACGCGATTGTCACGGCCCGCTTTGCCCTGTCAGCCTTGCCCGCTCCCAGGTTCTGGCCCACGAAGGGTATCAGCCCGCTTATGAGGCCTATCACGGGAAGGATGGCCAGGGACTCCAGCCGCATGCCCACCCCGAAAGCCGCTATCGCGCCCGTGCCGAATGCTCCCACCATGCCCATCATGAGTATCATGCCCACGCTGTTTATTGACTGGCTGAGGGAGGAGGGGAACCCTATGGACGCGATGTTCCTGACTATGGACAAATCCCACCTGAAGCATCTCAGGTCTATCTTCACGGACGTCCTGTTCCTCAAGACGTAAGAGATGTTCAGGGATATGCTCGTGGCAAAGGCTATAACGGTCGCAAGCGCTGCCCCGAACATGCCCATGGCCGGAACAGGGCCGAAGCCGAAGATGAACAGAGGGTCGAGCACAGCATTCAACACAACGGTGAAGGCAAGGTTCTTTGTGGGGACGATGGTGTTCCCGTCCGCGTTTATTATGGACTGGGCTATGAAGTCCAGGAACACGAAGATGAAGCCGAAGAATATCAGGTTGGTGTAGCTGAGCGTCAGCTCGAGTATGCTCCCGCTCACGCCCATGAAGGCGAAGAGGTAGGGAGAGAAGACGAAGCCCAGGATTGCTATCACGACACCCGTCATTCCCGCTATTATTATGGAGTGCTCCGCCACATTGTTCGCCCTCTTCCAGTCCTTCGCCCCGATGGCCTGGGATATGAGGGCGGCGGAGCCCACAGAGAGGCCGGAAGCGACTGCTATGAAAATGAAGAAGACCGGGAATGTGACGCTTATGGCCGCGAGGGCGTCAGACCCGAGCATGCTCACGAAGAACGTGTCCGTTATGTTAAGGGCAAGCCTCAGGGTCATCCCGAGCACGAGCGGTGCGGATAATGCAAAGAGCGTCTTCCATATGCTCCCGTCCGTGAGGGTCCTGCTCCCGCCTTTCCAGAAGTCCTTGAGTCTCATAAAAACCACTAAGGATAGAATTTGGAGAATCGGTATAAAAAGAAAAAAAGGAATGCGTGGGGCTAGAATCCCCACATCATCCCGTAACCCATGCCGCGTCCCATGTGGCCTCTTCCATATCCGTTCCCTTTGCCACCAGCCATGGGGCAGCCCGAGCCCTGGTAATTAGGGTCTGCGTGGAGGGCGTCCCTCATTTGCTGCCTGAGCTCAAGCATGGTCACCTGGTGCTGGTCGAGCCTGTCCTGGAACTGCTCCTGCGTTATCACGCCATTGATATAGTCCTTCTGGTCCTGTATCATGCTCTGCTGTTCATTAAGGATCTGCAGCTGCAGATTCTTTTCCTCCGCGGTCATGTTCTGCGGATTCGCCCAGAAAGGCTGCGCCACCGCAAATCCGACAAGCGCAATTATCGCGAGCACGGGTATCGCAAGCAATATAGCTTTTCTCATGTTCTCACCTCCGATTATGCCAGAAATACGATTTCCTATTTGGCACTTATTTCCCGCAACCGCTTATAAAGTTTGCGTAAAATGTTCGGCGTTGAGCTTAATAAAATGCGCATGAATATTCTATCATGGCTTATGATTTGCTCAGCAAGCTGAAAGCGGACGGCACGCTGAGTGGCTGCTCCATCGTTGTTTCTGATAAGGATTCGCTGAGAAATAGCAGGACCGTTTTCGGGAGGGACATAAGGAGGATAACCACATCCAGGATAGAGCTCCTGGGAGGGGAGACCGGTCATGAGAGGCTTTCCATCCCCATGGATTCCGTCCAGGAGATACGCCTCAAAAGCCAGGTCCTCTACAGGAAGAAAAAGCGCATAGAGAGGATTTATCCCCGCTAGTTATGCGCCGACCGGGATTCTCGCTTTTTTCTGCAGGTGGTTTTTGCTCCACCGCTTTTGCAGAAGGCGGGAGCCTCTAAAAAGCGGTGCTTCGAACCCGGATAAAAGGCTTGGAAGGCCTTTGTCTTAGCCATTGGACCATCGGCGCGATTCTGGAAAGAAGGCGGCTACGCCACCTTCCTTCTAAGGCCGTATGTTACGGTATGTGTAGAGTATTCAGCGAAAGGTATATAAATACCCGAACATACTATTACGCAGAACCATACGCAACGCAAGTAGAAAGAAGGCGGAACGTTAGCCTGAATGTGCCAAGATTCCGCCTTCAATCGAAGTTAGAAGCAGAAGGCCGGCAGGAGAGTCCAGGAGACGTAAATAAGAGCGGTTTAAGAGACTGATTCTTTTTACTAACCGACTTGCCTTGCAACACCAATAAAAGGTCGGCCTCTGATAGGAGATAGAGAAAATGTCATTTGAAAGAAAGCGCTTCGGCGACAGGCCGAGCGGTGGTAGTGGATTCGGCGGACAGCGCAGGGATTTCGGCCCAAGAGAGATGCACAAGGCCGTTTGCTCTGACTGTGGAAAGGAGACGGAAGTCCCCTTCAAGCCCAGTGGCGACAGGCCAGTCTACTGCAAAGAGTGCTTCATGAAGAGAAGGAAATACTAAACAGATTCTTAGTGAGTGCACGAAGATTTGAGTTAAGTTGGAAGGGGATTTCATTGGGGCTTCAGGTTTCGGTGAAACCACCCTCTTCTTTTAGTTTTTCTTTTGGTTAGCTGTAAGAATGAAGAATGGGGCTACTGGGATTCGAACCCAGGTCAGATGCACCCCATGCACCGATGCTAGACCAAGCTACACCATAGCCCCGACTAACCATAATCTGGATAGATGGGAATAAATATACCTCAGAAGTTGAAGTCTATATCCTCGGATTTCCTTTTCTCCCTCTTCTCGTTCTTCTCGTGATGCTCCCTCGGGGCTTCCGCATGCGCGGTCTTTATGGTCTGGGCTATCTTGTCCATGGACATGTCGTCAATCTTCTTGCTCGAGAGGGCGCCTTCGAGCCCTATCGGTCCCTCGTTCGCGAACCTGGGGATGACGTGGAAGTGGACATGCCTCACCACCTGGCCGGCCGCCTGGCCATTGCTCTGGCCTATGGAGATGCCCTGACTCTGTGTCCCGGCCTTGACTTGGGTCGCGACCTTCCTCACGCTCTCGAACAGCTTGCCGGCATCCTTCTCGGACATGTCCAGGATGGTCTCGAAATGCTTCTTCGGAATCACAAGGGTATGGCCCGGATTCCTGGGGTTTATGTCCAGGAAACCGAATGCATGGTCATCCTCATACACCTTCTTCGAGGGGATTTTCCCCGCCACTATCCCGCAAAACAGGCACTGCTCCATGAAACCACTCCTTTAACTTTAGGCTTGAGCTTTTAAAATGGTGGGGTTACCCGGATTCCCGACGCAGCCCTTTCTTGGGGAATAGGGCGGTAAGGGGGCACATAAGCGGAAGCTATCTTGCCCTCTTGCGCTTTGAACCGGGGTCTGATGCTCGTCCGCGAAAGAAGTCGGCTCTGCCAACTTCAAACGTCCCAAAGCACCGATGCTAGACCAAGCTACACCATAACCCCTTGTTTGAAATCGCTAGCAAGCGATTTCTTTCCACGCTCGTCTCCGCAGAGACGAAGCCCCCGATGGGAATCGAACCCATAACCTTCCGATATCATGCCTTTGAAGGACGGCTTTGGTCTTTTGTTTCTAGCCGTCAATCACTACTGTCATCCCGCTTTTAGCGGTCAACATATCGGATACAAATCCCGTCCAGCTTCGGAAGCTGATGTCGGGTGCTCTACCAGATTGAGCTACGGAGGCGATTATGGATAGAAGGCGACTCTTGTCGCCTTCACGTAAGGTTATACAGGGACTTCGCGAAAGCCCTAATCTATTTTATCCCGAGGGCCTTCTTGACGGCCTCCCTGTCGAAGCCTACTATTATGGTCCCGTTTATGTCTATCACGGGCACGCCCATCTGGCCGGACTTCTCTATCATCTCGTGGGCGGCGGCGTGGTCCTCCGCCACGTTTATGTCCTCGAAGGCGATGCCGTTCTCCTTGAGGAAGTCCTTTGCCATGTAGCAGTAAGGGCACGTGGGAGTGGAGTAAACCTTCACCTTCGGTCCCTGCTTCTGGGGTTTCTGAGCCATGATATCACCGATTTGCTTATTTTAAAGCCTATGTATTAAAGCCAAATTAGTATATATAACATTCCTAATCTTAAAAAGCGTTGCAGAGGGAAGCCATGCATGAGTTTGTCAAGATCCCCCAGGAGAGGATCCCCGTCCTCATAGGGAAGGACGGCTTGGCGAAGAAGGAGATTGAGAGGAAGACCGCCACGAAGATTACTGTCGGGGAGGACGTGGAGATAGAGGGCGAAACGTTCGACGTGATGATTGCCGCGAATGTGGTGAAAGCGATAGCCAGGGGGTTCTCCCCGGAGAGCGCGCTCCTCCTCCTGGACGAGGAGTATGATCTGAACATAATAACACTTCAAGGGGAGAGCGAAAAAACAGTGAAAAGGCTCATGGGCAGGGTGATAGGCAGGGAGGGCAAGACCAGGAAGAAGATAGAGGAGGCCTGCCGCGCCAGGATATCTGTCTACGGGAAAACAGTAGCCATAATAGCTCCTGTCAGCCTTCTGGACGCCGCGACCAGGTGCGTGGAGACCCTACTCAAAGGGAAGACGCACGGCTACGCCTATCATGTGATGGATGACGTGAGGAAAAGTCGCTAGCGTATACCTGCGGAATCAAGCGCGGATATCCCCCTGGCAATATACGATTCGCGGATTTCGCTGATTTCAGGGTCCGTCTGACCGCGCGGGTATAACATCTTTTCAATTCTGGTGACCAAATCATACCTTTCTTCTTTGCTTGTTGGGGGCGCTCCAATATTTTTAAGGAGTTCATGGCCGCTCCTAAGCGCCAAGATGTAAGTTTTTTTCATGATTTCTTATTGACCAGAAAATTTATAAATATCTCACAGCCAGCGATTTCATCAAAGACAGGTGGCGCATTTCACTTCTTCCCTGAAACAGTGTACCCACACCTTCCGCAGTATTCCCTGTCCTTGTGCTTGGCCATGAATGTCCCGGGGCCGCACCTCGGGCAGTTCTTGCGGTTCCTATGGATCTCGCTTCCCTTCGCCTCATAGAACTTGTAGACCTTGGGGGAGGAATGCTTCTTCCCTGTCCTCTGCTTCTTCCCTTTCTTTGCGGTATCCTTCTTCCCGCCCTCTCTTCCGCCCATACCTCACACCTCATGACTCGCATCCAATGCGACATATATGACGAAGTCGGCAAGAGCCGACTTCCTTCCAACCATCCACCTTTCAATTTTAAAATCAACTCGCCTTTTCAGCAGATTACGCCGCTTCTGCAGCAGCGCCCTTGGACTTCATCCTGCGCTTCATCTTTTCAATCTTGTAGGCAGGCACGTCCTCCCTCTTCTCGTATGCGAGCGCCTTCGCCTCCGAGATGCCCTGCCCTCTGGCAGTGAATATCCTGTCGATTATGATGTGGCTCTCGTCCGCCTTCAGGACATGCGCTATCTCCTTCAGCATCTCCTGCCTCGAGGGTGTGCTCTGTCCCTGGTGGTGGACTTTCAGCACTGCTTCCTCCCTTCCTATGAGGAGGTTCTTTCTCTGCGAGATTATCTCTACCTTCATGCATTCACCATACGAATTATTTCACCCACAGGCAGTACTTTCCCGGGACAGTTATCCCGGCGGCCTGCGCTATCTCGGAGTCCTTTGGGTCGTTTATGAAGACCATGCCCTTCCAGCTCCTGGAGAAGTTCGCCTGGTTGCAGACAGGGCATACCGAGCCATCCACGAACCTCCTGCAGTTCCTGCACACCTTATCCTTGACGCCCATACCCTACACCTCATGACTTGCAAACTGTGTGACAATTATGACGAAGGCGAACTTTCGATTGAAGGCGTCTGCAGACGCCTTCCAGCCATTGTCGCCTTCCTTCCAACTGTCTACTTCTTTTTCTTATCCTTTTCCTTGTCGGCCTTCTTCGGGGCAGGGGCTTCCTTCTTCTCGGCCTTGGCTGCCTTATCCCTGTCCAGCCAGGAAAGCGACCCGAGGCCCTGCTGCCTTGTGGTCAGGCCTATCTTGTACTGCCTGTCAGGCCCCATGGAGACGGATATTATCCGCGCCCTGACGGTATCGCCCTCCTTGAGTATCCTTTTCGAGTCTCTCCCCAGGAACATCGAGTTCTTGGAATCATAGGAGACGAAATCGTCCATGAGCTGGGAGACATGCACCATGCCGTCCACAGGGCCCATCCTCACGAACACGCCGAACTCCGTTATGTCTATGACCTGGCCCTTCACTACCTCGTACATCTCGGGCTGGTAGACTATGACCTTGAACTTCACAGGGTAGTGTATGGCCCCGTCACCGGGAAGTATCTTGCCTTCCCCCGTGCCCTCTATGGAGACCACCGAAAGGACCACCCCGAGGGTCTTGTCCACAGTCCCTTCGAACCTCTCGTCCAGGCTGGCCTTCACCGCGTTCTCATGCCCTAAACCGAACTTCGAGGGAGGGACCCTTATCTTGTCCTCCACCGTGAGCAACTTGTACATCCTTTTACACCTCTTCCTCAATTGGCATAAACCAATAGCTCTATATAGAAAACTGGTTTATATATGTGCATTGGCTTTTAAAGCTGAATGCCCCGGCATGAGCATTCGCCGGCGGCCGAACGAAACGGGGAACGCTTATAAACCCGGGGAGAAATAAGTGGTAAAGGCGGGATTATGAATAAACTTCTTGCAATCGCAGTTATCGTGCTGGCTGCCATAGTGACCGTTTGGATAGGTGCATATACAGGGGTACTTTTCGGGAAGCCTCCCATAATTCCAGGCAACAACACGAACCCGGACATAAAGACCTTTCAGGTCGTGAACGGGTCCGTGGAGACCGTGGACGGGAAGCCTGTGATAAGGCTCTTCTCCACCACGTGGTGCCCGCACTGCCAGTGGATAGCCAGCACGTATGACAGGGTGGCGAAAGAGTATGCGGACGCGGGGAAGATAGTGGCCTACCACTGGGAGCTGGACACGAATGACGACACGCTCACGCCAGAGGTCGAAGGCTCGGTCCCTGCCTCGGAGCAGGCTGTCTTCCAGAAGTTCAATCCGAACCAGAGCATACCCACGTTCGTGTTCGGGGGGAAGTACTGGAGGATAGGGAACGGGTATGAGAGGGAGGACAGCCTCGACCTTGAGGAGCAGGAATTCAGGGCCGTGATAGAGGAGCTGATAAAAGAGGCGCAAACAGCTTAAATATTTTCTTTCAGAATATAATCATGACATACGAAGTTTGAGAACTACTTTATGAACCCCCTGCTGCGCAGCCAGTCCGCCTGCGTGCGGGTGTATATCCATTCCACGTCCCCTTTCGTGTCAGGCTCTATGTCCCAGGGGCTCACGAGGACGATGTCCCCTATGCGCATGTTTATGCGCTTGCGGAACTTCCCGGGAATCCTGCACAGCCTCTTCTTCCCGTCAGTGCAGAGGATCATGAACCTGCTGGCTCCGAGAAGCTCCTGTATGGTTCCCAGAATCTCCTTCCCCCTCGGAGTGCGCACCCTTATCGGTTCCTGCGGAGTGAAAGCCATATAGATTTAATGTGAATGATATTAATAAGTATAAAGCGCTGGAAAGAAGCGTGGTGTGCATGAAAATAACCTTTCTAGGGACTGGCGGGGCGAGGTTCGTCACGATAACGCAGATACGCGCGACAGGAGGCTGGATACTCTGGCTTGACGGGGAGATGATGCACGTGGATCCTGGGCCCGGGGCGCTTGTGAGGGCGAAGCAGTACGGGGTGAACCTGAGGAAGCTCACGGGAATCGTGATATCCCATGTGCATCCGGATCACACAACGGACGCGCCGGTCGTCTTGGAGGCCATGACACAGGGAGCTCTGAAGAAAAGGGGAGTGGTGCTGGCGAACGGGCACGCGTTCAGGGGAGGTGAGAATCTCGTGCCCGTGTTCTCGGAATACCACCTGAAGATGCTGGAGAGGCATGAGGTGATGGAGCCGGGGAAAAAGGCCCGCGTGGGCAAGGTCTCCGTGGAGGCTGTGGAGGCGAGGCACACGGAGCCAAAGGCGCTTGGATATGTCTTCTCGGGGGAAGGAAAGAAAGTGGGATATACGGGGGACGGGGAATATTATGATGGTCAGGAAAAGCACTTCCTAGGATGTGACGTCCTGCTGATAAACTGCCACAGGCCGAAAGAGTTCCCCCTGAAAGGGTACATGGATTCGGAGGGCGCGAGGAAGCTGATAGAGAAGGCGAAGCCGGGGACAGCCATACTCACACACTTCGGGATTAGGATGATGAGAGGAGTGGCGGAGAGGGAGGCCAAGTGGATAGGGCAGGAGACTGGCGTGAGAACTATAGCCGCAAAAGACGGAATGGTCATAGACTCAGGAAAGAAAGAGAATGAAAGAGGCGGATTGGGCAGATTCATCGATTAGTGGCTGGAAGTTGATTACTTGCCTGAAGGCGACCGATGCCGCCTTCCTTCTCTAGTTCAACTTCATTCTCAAATGGAGCCTCTCATCTCCAGCAGGGCCACCGCCAATATGAGGAGGATCACGCCCCCTGCGAAAAGCATCCAGTTATAGGGCAGGCCGCAGCTCTCCGGGCAGGGGCCACCACAGTCCATCCCTTCCTCGTTCGTGTCCTGCTTCCCGTTATGGCAGGTGAAGCTCGGGACGCATTTCTCGTCAATCTGGCCGTTGCAGTTGTCATCAAGCCCGTTGTAGCATATCTCCCCCGCGGGGTTGGGCTTTATCCCTCCTGTGCATTTCCGTTCCCACTGGCCGTTCAGGCACAGCTGCGTCCCTTTCGTGCATATGCCTTTCTTTATCCCACATTCCCTTGTCTGGCCGGCAGCGCAGCACTTAATCCCGTCATCTATCTGGCCGTTGCAGTCGTTGTCTATGCTGTCACAAGCCTCTGCCCCAGGCTCGCCTGTCCCATAGCAG
>DATEYJ010000102.1:0-4957 GCA_035256265.1 archaeon | reverse complement strand
CTTTCACCGCTCGCGTCAATAAGCTGGAAGGCGGCAAGCCGCCTTCATTCGCTTGAGCGAGCTCAATTCTTTGGTTGGTGAACCAAAGCCCAACATGCTTCGCCTGTTCCTGCGCAAGCAGAAACAATTGACCACTACACCACCGGGCTGACACTTGGAAAGACGGCTTTGCTATATTGGATTAAGCCGTCAATCTAAGAATATTGGGTATTAGAATAAATAAAGGAGCTTATTCTTGCCCTTGAACCGCGCGTATCCCCTTCTGGGTGATGACGAAGCACGTCCCGAGGGACTCCACCCTGTCTATGTAGCCGGAATCCCTGAGCCTCTGCAGGGTTATGTCCGTGCCGTTGGCCCTCTCCTTGTTCAGGAGGCTCATTATCTCCCCCTTGGTTATCAGGAGCTGCCTCGAAACGACCTCAAGAACCCGCTTCTCTTGCTCTGTAAGCACCATGCCATCCCTCCCTTCAAGTAGAATATTATATGGGCACGGCACCCTTAAATATTCCGGCCGGGACCAGGAGCTTAGTAAACTATGTCCCTCTTGACCTTCGCGGCCTTCTCCTTCCCTACGGCCATCTCCACTATCTTCAGCGCGAAGTCCACCGCAGTCCCGGGAGCCTGGGAGGTTATAATGTGGCCGTCCGCTATCACCTTGTCGCTCCTCGGCCTCGGTATCTCCCTTTCCATTCCCGGGTACACCGTGGCCCTCCTGTCCGCAAGGATGCCTGCCTTCGCAAGTATGCAGGGGGCCGCGCATATGGCCGCAAGGGTCTTCTTGCTGCCGTTGTATTTCTGGACGGCGTCCATTATCCGCTTGGACATGGAGAGGTTCCTCCAGCCGGGGTCCCCGCCCACGAGTATCATGCCGTCGAACCTGTCGAAGTTCACGTCGTCCATCTTTATGTCCGTTATTATCCTCACTCCCCTGGAGCCCCTCACTATGGAGCCTGGGAGGCCTGCCGTGGTCACGTTTATCCCGGCCCTCCTGAGGATGTCTATGGTCGTAGTGGCCTCTATCTCCTCAAAACCCTCAGCAAGGGGCATCAAAAATTCCACCATAATCCCCACCTTCTTTTTCTAGACCATTACCCCGGCACTGCCACCATAGCGCCAGATTCGCAATAACTAGTTATTATATATATGGCTGCATTCATTTAAGCCTTCCGCTAGGCTTTGCCCCCTGCCAGAAATTCACGCATTTAAATAGCGGCCCTGTAATAATTGGTTATTCAGACTGAAGCCGGAACCTCGACTGAAGGCGTCCGCTGACGCCTTCTCTCCATTGTTGCCGGCTTCCTTCTCAAATCCGGAGGTGTTATGTTATGCCAATAATAGGTATGAAATTCGATTCCATGGAGGCCAAGAGGGGGAAGGTCCCTGAGAAGGGGGAGATAAAGGTCAATTCCACCCCAAAAATCACAGAGGTCAAGCAGATGACGCTCCCTTCCATAGACAAGAAGGTGCTTGCCCTCAATTTTGATTTCGTCACGACCTACAACCCGGATATCGGGGAGGTTAGGATAAGCGGAGAGCTCCTCTATGTCCACCCGGACAGCACCAAGATACTCAAGCAGTGGCAGGCGAAAAAGACGCTGCCGGAGGACACGAACGTGGAGATCCTTAACCACCTGTTCAGGCAGTGCCTGCTGAAGGTGGCGAACATAGCGGACGACCTGCAGCTGCCCCCGCCCCTAGCGATACCGAGAGTGTCCCCGAAGCAGAAGGAAGAGATAGAAGGGGTTGCGTAGGCGACTTCTCTTCCGTTTTTTTTTATTCTATATTCCCTGTTAAAACAGGAATAGCACCGCAAGCAGGGCAATCCCCGCAACAAGCAGTATCAGGATCTCCTTCCAGGACTTGAGCACGAACTTCCATATCACAAAGAGGACGAACGCAAGCAGAACCAGGGAAAGTATAAAGGCCGCGACGTTCCCGGAGAAAAGCACAATTCCAAGGGAGCTCAGGAACCTCACGAACAGCCCCCCGACCTCCTTTGCGGTGTCAAAGGAGCCTCTTACCACGGCGAATAGCATGTCGGTTACCACACCCAGGGGAGAGTCTGCCATGATTAATTATGGGCATGGATGCTCAATAAGGTTCAGCCCTTTTAAGAAAAGGCCCGAGCGCCCAAAATAAGTTTACCCGAACTGCTTAATTGATTCATATCAGCGCTTCCTAAGAAGCTGTGCCTTATTGGATTCAAGAAAGAAACTGCTTAAAGACACTTTGTTTCTTAGGCTTTGAACCAGTGGAATCTCCATTAGTCTGCATGCTCCCGGAATAATGCTCCTTTATTGCTTGTTTGCTTTCAAATAACATTTCGGACATTATTCTGCTAATCATTTCTCTGTCTTCCCTTCCCTGGGATTCTATGCGCTTTTTCAAAGAATCAACGGCATTTTCAATCTTTTCCATACCTTGTTCATACATTCTGCCTTCCAGATGGTGCTTGCGCTCGGAATGGGTAAGAGCCACACCCAGTTCAAACCTTATTTTATCTCCTATTCTTGAATAATTTTTCTCTCCTGCAGACTCCATCACTCCGAGATGCCTTGTCAGGCCCTTCTCGCTATCTTCATGATAGCCGAGCTTCTTATAGCCCAATCCATTGGTCACCAAAGCCTCCCAATAGAGCGGCAAGAGCTGAGGATCCTTGAATTCGAAAAATTCGTCCAAATAAGAAGGCAGATTGGGAGCGGTTTGGTATGAGGCCAACTTCGAAACGATTTTGCCATCTATTATCATTACCATTCTCTCGACCTATACAAAATATCTTTAGTTAATTATTTAAAGGCCAAGAGAGGAAAGCGAAGGCTTTTAAGCCTTCCCGAAGAAATTGTGGAGGCCGGTCTGCTTCTTTCGCGCGAGCGACTCTTTCATCTTCTCCAGGACTGAGCTCACCCTCTCCTCCGAGAACCCGTGGCCTGTAAGGAGCTCCATGACCTTCTCAGGCCGGAACGTGGCCTTGGGGATGTCGTGCCCGCAGGATGGCGGGTTCTTGAAGAAATCCATTATCTGTTCCGGAGGCGTGCGGAAGTCCCAGCTTATCTCCTTGAGTATGCCTTCCAGGCTCTTCTTCTCCTTTACCAAGGCCAGAGCCTTCTTGGGTCCGAATCCCTTCACCCCGCCCATGTTGTAGTCAGTCCCCACCAGAATGCCCACGAGAATGAGCTGCTCATGCGTAATCCCGAGCTGGGAAAGGACATGCTCGAGCTCCACCACTTCCGGGTTCACTACTATATATTTCTCCTTGCGCGCGACCTTGCGCCTGCCCGAGATGGTGAGGTTGCGCACCAGCCTTGGGGCCCCGAAAAGCAGGGAGTCCCAGTCCTGCGAGCCGGCTGCCCACACGCGGCCTTTCCTGGCCAGGCAGGAGGCTTCGGCTTCGCCTTCAGAGGGGGCCTGCATCCAGGGGACGCCCATCGCGTCCAGAAGATTCTTCGCCTGCTGGGACATCTCCGGAGTGAGCCGGGCGGCGCCCTGCGCGTACATCTTCACCTTCTCGAAATCCCCCTCTTTCAAAGCCGCCTCCCATTTCTTCCTGTTCTCAGCCCTTATCTGCACCCTGTTCTCGAGGGTCTCGCGCTTGAATTCCGGAGGGGTGCCGTCAAACACGTACGCGGGCTCTATCCCGCTCTCAAGAAGCTTCGCGGTCCTGTAGAACAAGCCTGAGAGGTGGGAGGTTATCTCGCCCTGTGAGTCACGCAGCGGCTCTCCCGTCATCTTGTCCCTTATTGTGGAAAGGAACTGGTAGAGGGTGTTGTTCGCGTCTATCGCGATTTTTTTTCCGCGCAGGTCCTCTAGCGTAATCTCCCTGGCGGAAACCAGTCCGGAAAGGCTCACTCCCATAAGATATCAGTGGCTCCCAAGTTTATATTCCTTAGATTCAATTATTCATTGGAGGTGTAAAATGCCCAAGAAACTCGTGGGAAAGGTAAAGCACTTTTTTGACAAGATAAACGTGGCTGTCATAGAGCTCTCTGACGACCTGGACGAGGGGGAGAGCATCTCCATAGAGGGCCATGAGACGAAGATAGAGCAGCCGGCTTCCTCCATGCAGATAGACAGGAAGCCCGTGCAGCATGCGCACAAGGGCCAGTCCATAGGGCTCAAAGTCCAGGAGAGAGTCAGGGAAGGCGACAAGGTCTTCAAGATTGTGGATTGAAGGCGTTATGAGGAAGCCCAGTTTGATAACGCCTTCTTTCTAGGTTCGGAGGAATAGCCTCAAAGGGGCTAACCTTTATAAACCATCTGTAACTATCTTTTAGTGATAATTATGAGAAAGACCATCCTCAAGACATTCACGGTGATGTGGCTCCTGGGCATGTACATCGTGCTGATATGGACCTTCATGGCGGCCTATGCGAGCCCCCAGAAGGCCGTGAGGGTCATGATAGACAACTACAATGAGGCTAACATGGAATTCTTCATGCTCGCGGGGAGCTTCGTCATGAGCCTTGCGGGGACCTTCTACATAATCGGGGACATAAAAAAGGACTATTTCTCGAGGGTTGTGGAAAGGCTGGAAGAAGAGGTAAGGCCCAGGCTCCTCTCGAGGAGCGAGGACTAGATTCTGGATAGAAGGCGTCTGTTGACGCCTTCAGGCCTGGATTCGCTCATTCACCTAATCCACTTCACATCCACGTCGTCCGTCCTCTGTCTAGGTAGGATCTCCAGCTTCTTGGTCTTCATTCCCGCCTTATGAGCGAGAATTCCCAGCCATGCAATATTCGCCCCGCAGTCCCCCGCGAACTCCCTCGGGACGGTGTGGAAGACGGCGCCTCTCTCCCTGCACATTATCCCCAGCATCTCCTGGAGCCTGGAGTTGGCAGCCACGCCTCCTGTAAGGAGGAGCTCGTTCTTCCCTGTGTGCGCGAGGGCGCGCTCCGTGACCTCTGTGAGCATGGCGAACGTGGTCTCCTGGAGGGAGTAGCACAGGTCCTCGAGAAGCTCG
>DATEYJ010000101.1:0-3393 GCA_035256265.1 archaeon | reverse complement strand
AAGAGGGATTCGAAGAACTCCAGAAAGGCCAGCCCTATTATCGCGGTGGGTATGGTCCCCAGGATAACATAGAACAGGAGCCTGAAGTCCGGGTTCTTGAGAGAAGGTTTCCTAAGGGACTTCAGGAGCATAAGGATATCCCTCCTGAAGAACGCTAGCACGGCCAGGAGCGTGCCCGCATGTAGGGCGATGTCAAAGGCCACAGGCACTTCCAGGCCCATGAGATTCTGGGCTATCACAAGATGGCCTGAGCTGGAGACAGGCAGCCACTCCGTGAGGCCCTGCACCAAGCCCAGAAAGATAGCCTGGAGGAAATCCATAAGGAGATATGGAGAGGTGGCTTAAATTATGGTTGGAAGGCGATTGCTTGTCCGAAGGCGTCTGCTGACGCCTTCTTTCTTCAATCCGCCTTCATTCAAGAAATTCAGAACGTCGTCTCCGTCCCGGGCTTGAGCTCCTCATACTCATGTTCCCTGTGCACGTGCTTGAGGTTGAGCAGGAATTCCCTCTCCCTGAAGAGCTGGACAAGCCCGGTCACCTGCTCCTTCGTCTCCTTGGTCATATTGCTGAGCCTGTCCATCTGCTCCCTGTCGAAAAGGCTGGTCCCGGGCAGCTCCATCGTGAGGGTGAGCTTCCGTATCTCCCCGAGCTGGGAATTCAGCCTGGGCAGCTCCTTCAGTATCTCCGAGTCGTGCGTCACGATTTTCTCCAGGAACTCCTCGGGTATCCTGTCCGGCCACTTCACGTGCTTTATCTTCACCCCGTCAAGGAATATGTCTATGTCGTCCCTTATCGCCTGCAGGTCGATAGTCAGGCCTTCCTTCTGCTGCTCGTAAGAGGTCTCTATTATCTCGAAAAGGAGCTTCTTGGACTTCCTCAGCTCCTCGTGCATTATGTCCGTCATTCTCTCGTCCGTGGACATCATGTGGTGCTTCTCGGAATAGTCATACGAAGGGATTGTCTTCTCTATCTCCTTTATCCTGGCCCACATCTTTGTCTTCACTTCCTTCCAGCCCGGCTCTGTCATATTCTCCACCACACCTCTAGATTAGATATGAATAAATTCAGTCAGCAGGATTAAAAAGCCTTCCTGTTGAGATTCCTTGACTCTAGAAATTATAGGAATGGAAATTCCCTTATATGAACAGCGGGGCCAGCACCAGCGTGATTGTGGCGAGCAGCTTTATGAGCACGTGAAGGCTCGGGCCTGCCGTGTCTTTAAGAGGGTCTCCTACGGTGTCCCCAACCACAGCCGCCTTGTGCGCTTCCGAGCCCTTTCCTCCGAGGGCCCCTGTCTCTATGTACTTCTTGGCGTTGTCCCACGCCCCACCGCCATTGTTCATTATGGTGGCGAGCAGGACACCCGATATGGTGCCCACCATGAGGAATGCCGCGACAGCCTCTGCCTTGAGGATCATCCCGACCGCCACGGGGAACAGGATTGCAAGTATTCCCGGGAGTATCATGTTCTTGAGCGCTCCCTTCGTGGTTATGTCCACGCATTTCGCGTAATCGGGCTTCTTCTTCCCGGACATTATCCCCTTGTCCTTGAACTGGCGCCTGACCTCTTCGATTATGTAGCCTGCCGTCTTCCCTACGGCCCTTATGGCAAGAGAGCTGAACAAAAATACCAGCATGGCCCCGAGCATCGCCCCTGCGAAGACCTCTATCTTGGCTATGTCCACGACCGCGAACGCTCTCCCTGTCAGGTTCGCGACCTCACCCATGTAGGCCGAAAAGAGCAGGAACGCGGCCAGGGCTGCGGAGCCTATGGCATACCCTTTTGTGAGGGCCTTCGTCGTGTTGCCTACCGAATCCAGCCTGTCCGTGTTCTTCCTTATCTCAGGAGACGCATGGGACATCTCCACGATGCCGCCGGCGTTGTCCGTTATCGGGCCGAACGTGTCCATGGCAAGTATGTATGCGGCTGTGGCGAGCATTCCCATGGTCGCTACGGCAGTCCCGTAAAGCCCTCCGTTCGGGACTCCTGACATCACCCCGAAATTGTAGGAGATTATAAGGGAAGCCGCTATCACTATTATGGGCAAAGCCGTGTTCTCAAGCGCGACTGAGAAGCCCGTGATTATGTTCGTGGCAGGGCCTGTCCTGGAAGCCTCCGCGATGCTCCTGACAGGCCTGTACCTATATTCAGTATAATACTGCGTTATGTAGACAAAGAGCACGCTCATCACAAGGCCCACGAGCCCTGCGTAAAAGAACCATATGTTTCCGAGGAGGTACATGGTGGCATAATAGAAGAGTATCGCGGCCAGTATTGTCGTGATATAATACCCGCGATTGAGGGCCTTCATGGGATCCTCGTTCTTTCGCGCCTTCGCGAGTATTATCCCGATTATGGAAGCCAGAAGGCCAAAGGACCTGGCCACGAGCGGGAAGAGTATCCCGCCGACCCCGAAAACCGGGAAGAGTGCGACCCCGAGTATCATGGCCCCTATGTTCTCCGCGGCCGTGCTCTCGAAAAGGTCCGCGCCTCTCCCCGCACAATCGCCAACATTATCCCCTACAAGGTCAGCCACCACCGCAGGGTTCCTCGGGTCATCCTCCGGGATTCCCGCCTCCACTTTCCCCACAAGGTCAGCCCCCACATCAGCGGCCTTTGTATAAATCCCCCCGCCAAGCTGCGCGAAAAGAGCCACAAAAGAGGCCCCGAAGGCATAGCCGACAATCATGAACGGAGTTCTCACAGGGTCTGCCCCGAAGGCATAATAAATACCGGCCACCCCTATCAGGGAAAGCGCAACCACGAAAATCCCCGAGACCGCTCCCCCGAGCATGGCCACCCGCATGGCATTCGCAGCCGACTTCCTTGCGGCAGCGGCTGTCCTGACATTCGCACGCACGGATATGTACATCCCTATTATCCCGGCAAGGGCGGAACAGAAAGCGCCCAGAAGGAAAGCCGAAGAGGTATGGACAGCATAATCCCACTTGCCCGCATAGGAATAGACCGCGAAAATTATCATTGCAGTGACCACGGTAAGAATCCCTATGGTCTTGTACTGCCTCTTTATGAAGGCCTCAGCCCCCTCCCTGATGTGGTCCGAGATCTCCTGCATCTTGGGAGTCCCCTTGTCCTGCTTGAGCACATACCACGCGAAAAAGAGCGCAACGAGCATGGAAAAGACGCTTATTGCAAACACGATCTCCAGCATTTTCGCACCGCTCAAATCTTTTCTTGTCCGGAATCAATCCGTTTCCACCGGGTTATGGGTTAGAATTTGGAGGTTAGGCTTATAAAAGTAACGGCGATTTCACATATGCAAGAATTCGGCTGTAATCTACCTCTCCAGAATGAAATACTTCCTGTGCTTCTCCACGTCCGGGATCTCGGCCAGCATCATCTCCGAGGTCTTGCCCACCCCTATCACCGGG
>DATEYJ010000100.1:0-5728 GCA_035256265.1 archaeon | reverse complement strand
CATCGCAGGCAACGGGGTCAACACCCCCGACGGCTGCATAAACATCTACGACCTGGCCGCGATAGGAGTGGATTTCGGGAAGACCTCAGGCTTCATCAACCCGAACGCTGACATAGACAAGAACAGTATAGTGGACATCTTCGACCTGGTCTACGTTGGCAAGGACTACGGAGCTGGCGCCAATTGCTAGGCTTGACAGAATTTCTGATTCTTCGTTGGAAAGGAGGCGTTCCCAGAAGAATTGGAGAGGAACGCCTTCAATCCGGTGGGAAGTATTTATCCCAGTTAACCCAATCTTATATCAAGTCTTCTTGAACAGCGATGTGATGGGATGGAACGGCCGCGAATCTCTTTGTTTCTTGCGTGCCTTGCTGCTCTGCCTTTCATCCTCCAGGGAGCCGGGGCCCAGTCACTTTCCATATCGCCCCCGAACCAGAACGCAAGCAATTTCTCACTTTACATAACCGTGAATGTTTCCGTGAGCGCAAGCAATCTCTACGGCTACCAGTATGACATATTCTATGACCCGAATGTCCTGGGCGTGAACCAGAGCGGAATCGCGGAGGCGCCTTTCCTGAAGACAGGAGGGGTCACCACGCTCTGCGTCCCTGTCACAATCAACTCCGGGATAATAAAAAATATAGCATGTACGAGGACGGACCCCACCAACGTGAGCGGAACAGGGAACATAACCACAATAACATTCCTTATTAACAATAGCATATCCCTGCCTGCAACGACCCAGATAGGGATAGCGAACTCCAAGCTTTCAACAATAAGCGGCCAGCCCATAAGCCACTCCATGAGCAACGGCACCATAAGCATATATTCCGCGCCCGGCCCGGTGTGCGGCGCGAACGGCTGCGAATCCGGGGAGGATTGCTCGAACTGCCCGGGAGACTGCGGCCAGTGTCCCTGCCCCTCAGGCCAGACAAGGTGCTCTGACGGGGTGTGCAGAGCGGACTGTGGCGGCGGGGGCGGAGGCGGCGGAGGCGGCGGAGGAGCCTGCACGAGCGGCCAGACAAGGAACTGCTCCCTCAGTTACAACGGCAAGTGCTCCCATGGAACAGAGACCTGCGTGAACAGCCAATGGACAGGATGCCCCGTCCCCTCGAGCGAGCTCTGCAACAAGATAGATGACGACTGCGACAGCCAGACTGACGAGAGCCTCACATGCATATGCTTCCTGGGCGAGTCAAGGGCATGCGGCTCGAACGTGGGCGAGTGCAGTGAGGGGACAAGACAGTGCACAGGCAGCGGAACATGGGCGGATGACTGCATAGGAGACGCAAGGCCGTCGGCAGAGGTCTGCGACGGGAAGGACAATGACTGCGATAATGAGATGGATGAGGGCTGCATGCCACAGGAAAACATAACCATATGCCAGGACGGCATCATTCCGGAGACAGGTTGCCAGTGCGGAGATAAAGTATATCCTCCGCCAGCAGGATACTGCTATGGAGGCGTATATTCCGAGACAGGCCCTCCTGAATTCCCTTGGATAACCCTCACCATAATAGGCGTGATAGTCTTCCTCGTCCTGACGATAATAATAATCTACAAGGAGTTCTACAGGAAAGGGAAGTCAGACATCACGTGGGATGAGCTCATGAGGAAGTACAAATCAAGCTTCTCTGAGGGAGCTTATAGAGGCGATTGGATTGCGGAAGATGGGATGATAGCATGAAGAAATTCGTTCCGTTTTCAATTATTATGTTTTCCGCTTTGCTGTTATTTGGTCCTTGCTCTGCCCGGGCTGCCACGACCACCTCTATAACTCAATATGGATTCACTTGGAATTTCAATTCTGCTGTAGAGTATGGCCGGTTCGTCAACGGCGACTATTGGGTGGTAGGTCCGGTCGTTATTACCAGCATTACTCCAAGTTTTGATGGAGCAAATTATGGATGGGAAGTTAATCCTATTCTTGGATCAACAACAGGATTACAAGATAAATGCTCCAGCTATGAGTTTCCTATTGATCTTAGTAGAATGCCATCCCTTCCTTATACTGCACAGCCAGGAAGTTCGATAGTAAAGGCAGCTCCATCAGCAGCAATGCTTGCAGGAGGGTCACATCGGGTATGCCTTCAAACTGCTGCTGTACTTACCGTTTTAGCTTCTCCTCCCGCTGCTGACGCATTTAGACCATCCTATATCGGCACATGGAAGCAACTTTACTATTACAGCGATGTAAGAACCGAATTGATTCCTTCTCTTGTTCCAGTAGGGTCTCCTCCAACTTTAGATTGGGTTAGAGATCGTTTTAAATATATGCAAATTGATCATCCCAGTGGTGCACTCATGAGACAAGCTCTCCATGCTCACGATAACTTTGGGGGACTTGATAGTGGATATGGGGGAGGTTTAGGTAGAGATCAAGCAACTGGTGCATTAAGGCTTATGTTAAATGATTCCTTGGCTGACAAGAAAGAAGCCTTAGTTGCATATCTTCAGATGGGAATTGATTACTATGGAAATGTTTTGAGTGGTCAACCATATTCTACAGGAGCAGGACATTCTCCTGGCTTCTTATTACCAATAGCTTTCTTTGGTGCTCTATTAGGAGATGCAACAGTTCAAGCCAACATTAAAGCGATTTCATCAATTAGTGAAAAATATACTGTTGTAGTTGGTATTGATGGGAAGGGAATATGGGGTCTTCCAGCGTCGGAATCAGCTTATTGGTCCAATACGTGCAGCACTAACTGGATAGAACGTAGAGATCCATACGGATATATAGACGGTGGTATGACACTATCAAATACAGTAAATGGTTATCAAGAAATCACAACTCCAGTTTATAAAGGAGGAGTTTTAGTTGCACATTTGATGCCAACTGTTTATGACTTATTTAATTATCCAGTGCTAACTGAGTATGTTATCAGGTGGACTACAACAGGATTAAAAGCATTGCCAGATCCTTGTGCTCCTTGTGGTACTACTTATGGAGTAGATTATGGGCCTGATCCTGCCAATCCTGGGATGTGCATAAAAGATCCAGACCTTCTGTCCTATACGAACCGTACTACTTTTACTTGTAAACCAGGAGAGGAGTGTGGCAGATTTCCATCACGGAATGGAATTCATATAGATGGTTATGTTTCAGCATATAGTAGTGCATTTCAAAGAGCCATGTGGGATGCCTATTGGGGAACATCCTCCCAGACCTGCTCCCAGCTCTCCGGCACATGCTGCTCTTCAGGCCAGACCTGTTCCACAGGATTCCAGTCCAGCTCGGACTGCGGTTCCTTGTGCTGTGTTGGCGGGACCTGCCAGACCCCCACACAAACATGCGGCAACAATATTAGAGAAGGCACAGAAACCTGTGACGGCGCAGACCTTGCAGGCCAGACCTGCGTTTCCCGAGGCTTCACAGGAGGGACTATTTCCTGCAGTTCCAATTGCATGAGCTTTGACACATCAGGATGCACTTCTTCACAGTATTTCCTTCCCGAGCAGATTGTGCAAGCAGAATCCGGACAGTTTTCTTCCCCCATACAGGCCGGCCTTAATAGCTCCGCCTCAGGAGGCCAGTACATATACACGGCCACATCTTACCAGGGCTCCGCTTCCTTCACCTTTAACATAACTGATCCTGGCCAGTACCGCATGGATGCCAGGGTTCTGACCCCGGCAACGAGCGCTGCCCACGATTCGTTCTACATAGGACTTGATGACGAAGCAGCGCGATTGGATGACAACTACACTTACGATACGTTAGATACAGAATACTTTGCCTGGGACAATGTGAGCCTCAGGGGACCTCTGGGGAACGCCACATGGTCACAGTACGACCCAATGCTCTGGGACCTCTCAACAGGCCTGCACACTTTCATATTTTACGGAAGGGAAGCCAACACCTGGCTTGACCAGATTATACTGAAGAGAATCCAGGTGCACAAGTCAGATTCTAACAGTGACGGATGCCTCTCCAGCCTGGAGCTGTCCGCCTTCATCTCCCTCTGGTACCTGGACAGCTCAAACCCCACCATAAGGGAGCTGATTGAGGCTATTGGGCTGTGGAAGAAAGGGTGCTCTTAAGCACTCTAACACAAATATGATTATGAGACCCCCACTCCTAATGGCAACTATTATTCTCTTGCTTCTTCCATCTCTTGCCTCCGCCCAGAGCTATTACATCCGCGACGGCGCGGCCGGCACATCCTGCTCTGACTGGGACTCCAATGCATGCGATTCCCTACCCTCCACCCTTCAGAGAGGGGCCACCTATTATATCACCGACGGCTCGTATGGAGGATATACCTTTGACGATGCAGTTTCAGGCACACAGCTCATTACCATCAAGAAGGCGACTGCCTCAGATCATGGTACTGATGCAGGATGGAGTGCTTCTTATGGAGATGGAGTAGCAACTTTCACAGGTCTGCTCTATTTTAGAACTGGCTACTGGACGTTTGATGGCGTCACTGGTGGTGGGCCAGGAAGTTGGGATTCTGGGCATGGATTTAGGGTAAATTATTCGGGTAGCGGAGTTTATTTAGGCTATACTTCTGGGGGAGTGACGTATGTAGCTCCTCACATTACACTTAGACATACGAACATAGGCTCAGACGTATTTGGGTGGCCTGGAGGGGGTACTGGGATTTATGCTCCTGGAGCAAGAGGGCCATATTTGACAGTTCAATACTGCTACATACATCATCGAGCCAATGTTGGAATACTTGTTGGTGGCGGTCATCTACTATATGAATATAATTATTTGCACTATCCTTCACTGAGCACAAATGGAGGTGACTTATGCTGCACGGCCGCTGGTGTCCCATATGCAGCCTGCACTGGGTATAATGTGCCAGTATGTCCAGAGCAGCACGGAAGTGGTTTTGCACTACATGCTCCTAATAATAACACTACGATCAGGTACAATCTTTTTGCAGAATCTGTAGGGTCAGGAGTTCTCGGAGTTTATCAATCTGGGAACTATGACGGGATGAGAATATATGGAAATATTTTTTATAATACTGATTCTGGTGCTGATTATTTAGCTCAATGGCACTCTCTTACCTTCCCTATGGATAGCATTTACCAAACAGGCGTTGAAGCAACTGGGCCAATTACCAATTCAAAGATATATAATAACATATTCTATAAATCCGGACACGGAATGGTGGTAGACTGGGACCGTTCAACAAACACAGGGAACGAATTTAAAAACAATATTGTGTATGCTGGCAGTAAATATTATTCCACAGTGGGGATGACGTTCGATTATAATGCTGCTGATCATACGATATCAGGAGACAGCCATTTACAGACACTAACAAGCAACCCGATGGTAGACCCCGATAATGAAGATTTCGCGCTTTCTGGTCCAACAACCGGAGGAGTAACATTAACCAATGAGATTGTAAATGGTTTACTTCACACATACGATAAGGATATGTTCGGCAACACCCGCGGCGCAGATGGAACTTGGGACAGGGGAGCATACGAGTACCAATCCGGCCCGCAGCCAAGCTGCTCCTCCCTCGGAGGCTCATGCTGCCCCTCAGGCCAGACCTGCTCAGGAAGCTTCCAGCCCAGCTCGAACTGCGCAAGCCTGTGCTGTGTAGGAGGGACCTGCCAGACCCCCGCACAAACCTGCTCAGACGGGACCCCATACAGCCAGTGCTCCTCCACAAAGCCTCTGTACTGCTCCTCAGGGACACTGACAAACAACTGCCAGGCATGCGGCTGCCCAGCAGGCACATGCCAGCCTGACGGAACG
>DATEYJ010000099.1:0-7091 GCA_035256265.1 archaeon | reverse complement strand
AGACGGAGGCTGTGGAGCCTTTCACGAAAATCAGGACAGAGCCTTCCTTGATTTTGGACTGGCTCACGAGCTTCTGGATTTCCCGGGTAATGTCTATTATATCTGTCTCGGGCCTGGATTTCACTGCGAGGGTTTTGGTTTCGATAGACATGATAATAGATTGGAAACAAAGTTAAAAACAAAACTCCATCCGGAGATTGTTCTCTCTCGCAACCTTTTCTATGTCTGGTTTCAATTTCCTGTAATATTCCCTGTCTTTGCCCTGGACGAAAAGCTCCTGATACTTGGAAAGCAGTTGGGGATAGTGCTCCTTTATGGTTTCCATGATAGACCCCAGATTCCCGCACTTTATGTTCAGCCTGTCCACTATGATTTCTTTTATTCCGCTTTCGGAGAATCTCCTGAAAAGCTCCGGGAGGTTCCTGTCACTTATCCCCGGAAGGATGGGACCGAAGAAAGCATAGGTCTTGACTCCGGCCTGCGCGAAGAGACGGAGCGTGTCCAGCCTCTCCTGTATGGGGGAGGCTCCAGGCTCCCAGGCCTTTCTGTCCCTCTCATCTAGGAAGCATATGGTCATTCCCAAATCGCACTGCTTGAGACCGGATATGAGCTTGATATCCCTCTGGACAAGGGAGGATTTGGTAAGGATGGAGACAGGATAAGAGTAGTCTCTTATGGCTCCAAGAACCTTCTGCGTGAGCAGGTATTTCCCCTCCAGGGGCTGGTAGCAGTCTGTGACAGAGCTCAGGAATATCCTGCCTGGGGAATTCTTTGCAAGGTCTTTCCTGAGGACCTCCGGAGAGTTTGTCTTCACGTCCACGAAGGAGCCCCACTCCTCTTCCTGGTGCGAGTATTTTCCCATGAAGCGGGCATAGCAATACCTGCACCCATGCGCACAGCCTGTGTACGGGTTCACGGAGTATTCGAATTCCGGGAGGCCACACGGGCTTAGAAGGGTCTTGGAATGGATCTCCTTTACTTCTAACATGCTTTGATTATCCTCCGAAGGAATAAAAAAGCTGTGATGGATATACGTTAAGCACCGTTGATAAAACTTCTATATCAAGCTAAGAAATAGAAAAAGGAAGGGCTTGCCATTGCGGCAGAACCCTTCTAAATCCCATACATCTTCTGCAGGCCTGTTATGTCGGGCTGTTCCAGCGTCCTTTTGCCTATGTCTCCTTCTGTCGAATACCCGTACATTGTTACCGCGAAACACCCGCTATTGTACACGTCCGAGAGCCCCAGGCCGTGGCCTGTCTCATGGGTCGCTATGTTCTGCAGATCCATAAGGGAAGGGTTCAATGTCCCATCACCCCATGCATAATAGGTGTTGAACATCACGTCATAGTCCACTATCTGCTTGCCGTATCTCGTGTACCAGATGTTGGTGACCGCTATCACATTGGTCTGCGGATATGGGCCGAACACATATTCGTTCGTGTAATCCACCTGGCTTGCCGTGTCATCCCACGCGGCAGAATAGTTTATTAAGTATGTGCCGAACAGGTTTGCTGATGTGCGGGAATCCCACTCCTCCGCTGAGGATGAGAGCGCATTCACAATATCCGCTACTGGCAATCCGGAATTGGATGGGTTAATCACATAATTCACAGGCAGCATTTTCCACTTAACCCCCATGAGCTTGAAGCAGGGAGCAGAGCTCGTGGGTTTTACCTTTCCATTGCTGTAGTGAATGAAGGTCACCTTGTCAAGGGGCTCCTGATATTTTTCCTTTGCAGGAAGTGATGACGCCAGTGTTGCAGGAACGAGCAGGGCTGATATGGCCAAGACAGCAAAAATCCATTTCAGATTCATATATCGCCTCCTTTGATTTTATTGTATTAATAATAGGAATTAACTTTATATTATGGCAACCGGCCTCGAGCCCTGGCTCGTGCAGTTCTCTGCCTGGATGCTCTCGCTTGTGCAGGCATACGGCTACCTCGGGGTCTTTGCCATAAACCTGATAGCCTCCGCCACCATATTCTTCCCGCTTCCGGCCTTTGCCCTCACCTTCGCCCTCGGGTCCGTGCTCAACCCATGGCTGCTCGGGCTTTCCGCAGGCCTGGGGTCCGCGATAGGGGAGCTCACGGGCTACCTTCTTGGCTACGGAAGCCAGGAGGCCCTGAAGAAGAGATACAGGAAATGGCTCAAGAGAGCTGAGAAGTTTGCACAGAAAAGGGGAATGTTCCCTGCCATTCTCCTGATAGCGGTCTCTCCCCTTCCCACGGACATAGTCGGGATCCTTGCAGGGGTGGCAAGATACGATACCAGGAAGTTCTTCGTTTCCATGGCCATAGGGAAAATTATAAAATACACCCTTATCGCGTGGGCGGGACTCTACGGGCTTGCCTGGATTGCCCGGATTTTCGGGCTGGGATAAATAACGTGCAAAATAGGGTTTTATTTCGGATATTTTCTTACGAATTCCTCAACTTCCTGCCCGCGCTCCTCATCCAGCTTCAGGAAGAAATACTGAATTGCATAGCCCTTCTTCGCCTGCAGCCTGTATGCCTGTTTCCTTGGGTCGTAGTATTTGAGACGGATGCAAATCCCTGGGGCGTTGTGGCTGACCCTACAGAAACGGCCTATGTAGACAGTCTCTTCCCCGAATTCCCAGTCGAGGCTTTCAACTAGAGGAGAGAAGCCATATGCAATTGAGTGTTTGTTTCCGCGAATCTTCTGTTTGAACCTCCGCATGATTCTAATTTTAGGAATAGAAATAAATTGTTTGGGTTGCGGTAGGCTCACTTCCTCTCCACCAGCCCCGCGTGCTCCAGCGTCTCCAGAATACCCCATGCCCAAACAATCGCCTCAAAAGCGCGGATGAAGTCACCCTTCTCCAGGAAGTGGGAAGTGTCCTTTATGTAGGCGTCCATGTTCCTCAGGGCTTCTTTTGCTTTCTTCTGCAGGGCCGGGTCAGAAGAACCAATCCTTACGGAAGGCCTGGCTTTCTGGAGCCTTTCCAGCCACTTCCCGGTTTCTTTCTTGAGGTTCTTCTGGGTCTTGTCCATGCCAATCAGCTGCATTAAAATCTTTGCTTGCAACTAATTAATATGTATATTATAAACCTTGACTCCGTGGACGCCCAAACTCCAGGCGTAGGAGCCAAGGCAAATTCTCTGGGACTGCTTTCCAAGTCGGGATTTGCTATCCCTAAAGGCTTTGTGGTCACCTCGGAGGCCTTCGAGAAGTTCCTCACGGACACGGGGATAAGGCTGCTCCTTCCCCAAATCCTGGAAGGCGTTGACCAGGAGAACCCCAGGACTGCTTTTGAAGCCTCCAGGAAAATCCGGGAGCTGTTCTCCAAGTATTCCGGGAATGATTTCATTATCAGGGAGCTGAGGGACGCCTATAACGAGCTTTCCTTCGGGAAGGACGTGAACCTGGCTGGCGGCGCGGCGCTGGACCTGATAAAGGCCGGGAGGGCGGAGAACTTTGTCTCTGTCCGGCCTTCCGTGATATGCCCGAATGGGCAAATCGGCTTCCCGGGCCATGGGAAGGCCTCTCTTAACCTTATAGGGTACAGGCAAATCCTGGCGGCAGTGAAGGACTGCTGGCTCTCTGCCTTCAGCCCCGAGCCTATCGTGTACAGGAAGATGCACGGGATTGGGCAGTTCTCCCTTGCCGTGATAGTCCAGAAGATGGTGGATTCCGAGCTTTCCGGGACCATGTTCACCTCAAACCCACTTTCAGGGAATAGTGCTGAAATCCTGGTGGAAGGATTCTGGGGGCTGGGAGAAACCCTGTGCTGCGGATGCCTCTCCCCTGACCAGTACCTTATCCAGAAAGAGAGAGGGAACCTTATCTCAAAGAGGCCCGCGAAGAAGCTCTGGCTCAGGAGACGAGGACCGCTTTCCGGAATGACCATCCAGGAGAGGGTCCCTGCGAGCAGGATATTCATGGAGACCCTTTCCGAGAAGGACTTCCCTCGCTTCGCTGCGATGGCCAGCAAGCTCGATGGGATTTTCAGAAGCCCGCAGGAGATCGAGTGGGGAGTGGAGAGGGGAAGGATAGTCGTGACCCAGGCAAGGCCCGTCATCTTCTCCGCTCGGAGGAAAGAAGGCGATTTTTCAATGAAGCTGTCAACTGGCGAAAATACATCCATTGACAACCTCCAACCACCATCGCCTTCTGTTCAAGTTCCACCGTCAGTCGAAGTTAGTGCTGCGCAGAATCCTGAAAAGCTGGCCTCCGGCATAGCCGTCTCTCCAGGGATTGCAAATGGCAGGACCGTCTCTTCCGCTGGCCTCTCTGATATGCAGAAACCTTCAGAACCCTCAGTCCTTATCACGAAAACCCTTGGGATGGAGATCCTCCCATACCTGAAATGGTTCTCCGGGATTGTTTCCGAGCAGGGAGGCTCAGGCTCATGCATGGCCTCTGTGGGAAGGGAGCTCGGGATACCCATGGTCGCGGGAGTGGAGAATGCAGGCATAATCCTGGCAGGGAAGGAGATTGTGGTGGACGGGATGTCGGGGAGCGTGTACACCGCGACACGCTGAATTGCCTGGGGCAGCGTCACAGTAAAGCTTAAATAATTTTCTGCCAATAATGAGTTATTGATTGGGTTGTTACGACTGGTGAGTGAATGAAAAACACTTACAAGGTTCTGGGTGCAGCGGGTGCAGCAGGCCTGGCCGCTTATCTGTCTTTTGTCCCCCTAAACGCCGAAGCTTTCTATGTGAGCCAGAAGGAAGCGCAAAAGGCCGGAATAAGCAGAAAGGATATAACCAAAGACAAGCAGCCAATGGGAGACACGGTTTCCTACAAGGGCACCCTTGAGGACAAAGAGACATTTAATGATATTGCAGAGCGCCTAAATAACTGGGCACAGGATTTCTTCGGAACGGAACTATCAGAGCAAAGAACAAAGGATGTACTGGCAGAATTCAATTCTTACAAGAAGGTTGAGATGCCTGACATTAAAGTGCCCTGCAAGTACCAGTTCACGCTTAATTATGTAAAAAGGCTGGAGAAAGAGATTGAGAAGGCTGGGAAGCCCGGTTACACGGAAAAGGACCTGGAGTTCCTGAAGGGGAAGCTTCACGAGCTGGAGGAGCTCTACGAGCAGGACATAACTGAACTGAAGGAGAAATACAATGACCACGAAAAGAGGATAGAGGAGCTGGAAAGCAGGCCCGAGCAAGGGGATTACAGCAGGGAGATAGAGGATCTGCGTAAGGAGAACAGGGAGCTCAGGGAGATGATTGAAGGCATGGAAGGCGGGTATGCGCAGCCCCCGGCCGGGGAGGCTGGCGAATATGACCAGCCCACTGTGGAGGGGTATACAAACGGCGGCGAAGTCGTTTATGGCCAGCCCGGATGGTTCATTGGATTGCCGGATACGTACATAATCTTGGGCGGCTCCGTATATTACAGGGAATATTTCGGTGACACTTTCCGCTGGAGGCACTGGGGATGGGTTGATTTTTATGACGGCTTTTATTACGCGAGGGGGCTGGATGGCGGGATTCATTATTATCGTGGGCCGGAAAGATACATGCCTCTGTTCAGGCATCACAAGGACCATCACAGGCCGGACACCAGGCCCTGGGACCATGGGAAAGGAAGGGTAATTCACCCACGTGACCATCACCGCAGGGACCTGTGCGAGCCTGAGCGTCACAGAAGAGAGCGTTCGGGTGACCGCGGCCGCAGGTTCGAGGGCAGTGACCGCCGCGAGCTTCCGAGAGGCGATTCGCGCGATTCACGACTTGGCAGGCAGTTCAGCCAGGGACGCACGGTGCATCACGGTCAGCAAAGGCCTCAGGGAAATTTCCAGAGACCGCACTTCAATCAGCCCGGCCAGGGGCGCACGGAACCCCGCAGGTTCCAGCACGGCAACGTTTTCCAGAGGCCTCATGCGAATCCGCAGTTCAGCCAACCCAGGGGAGGGTTCCAGCAGCCACAGAATTTCAGGAATCCCGGAGGCCGGGGATTCCAGTCACCAGGCAGCCACATCCCAAGGCGCGGTGGCCGCCAATAGCATGCCTCAGGGCACCGAAAGGTTTATAAACCCTTACATTATATTGTTACTATTAATTAGTGAATAATATTTAGGTGAATGAGGGGATACCTTGAAAGCTGTTCTGCCGCTGACGGCATTGCTTGCATTTGCAGTCCTGGCCAATCTTGCCAGTTCATCCTGTGACACTTCAACTTCATGCTATCCAAACAATCCCCCCACGATAGCTGGCCTGCCTGACTTCACGGTCACGGTGGGCCAGACTATCCCTGTTCTGGACCTGTACATGTACGCCTCTGATGCGGAGGACTATGACAGCGAGCTGCTTTTCTCCATTGAGTCGCAGTCCAATACGCCAGCCATAGTATGCTCTGTGACCCCGGACGCGTATCTTACGTGCGGGACAGCCCAGGCAGCGGGCTACTCTGACATAACCGTAAAAGTCACTGACACGGAAGGGCTTTCGTCCACGGACATCTTCAGGATAACAGTCCAGGGCACCCAGCCTCCGCAGCCTGTGAACACCCCTCCCATGATTTCGGGGATTCCGGATTATGCAATAAATGTGGGGGAGGCCATGCCTTCCATAGACCTTTTTGGATACGCTTTTGACCAGCAGAATCCGGACAGCTCCCTTATTTTCTCCATAGACTCTCAGTCAGATGGGAGCGTGGCAAGCTGCAGCATCGCGAGCAACAGGTATGTGCAGTGCGGAGCCGGCAAGAGCCCAGGGTTTTCAGACATTATTATAAGGGTAACTGACACAGGAGGCCTCAGCGATACGGACATCTTCAGGATAACAGTCCAGGGCGCCCCTCCTGTGAACACCCCTCCTTCCATAAGCGGGCTTCCTGACTACACATTGCAGGCAGGCCAGACAATACCTCTCACAGACCTTTTCATTTATGCTTCAGACTCCCAGGACGCGGACTCTGCACTGAGCTTCTCCATAGAATCCCAGTCCAACCCCGGTTTGATAAGCTGCTACATAACAGGTAACAGGTATATAGGATGCGGTTCTAGCCAGGGCTCAGGCTATTCAGATATAACAGTAAGAGTCACGGACATGGGAGGGCTTTCCTCGACTGACACGTTCAGGATAACCGTGCAGTCCCAGCCA
>DATEYJ010000098.1:0-2911 GCA_035256265.1 archaeon | reverse complement strand
CTCCACCAATCCTGGCCCTGCAGGCACGCTGTCACGATTGAGGCGACTCCACACTGCTCCCCATGAAGGGCTTTCGAGCCCGAGCTCTCGAGGACGTGGGATATCGCATGCTCGGCTCCCGATGCGGGCCTGGAGGAGCCTGCTATGCCCATTGCCGCTCCCGACATTATGAGGCACTGCATGAGGTTGCGCACGCCCCTCTCGTTCCTTTCCTTTATGAGCGCGGCGGATGCCATGGCCTTCTTTGCAGCTATCAGGGCTATCTCAGCCGCGAATTCGGAGTAGTACTCTCCCCTTTTCCTTGCGAGCTTCCAGTCATGGACCGCCGTTATCTTGGCCGCCATGTCCGCGAAGCCGGATGCCACCAGCCTGGGAGGGGCGCTTCTTATCACTTTTATGTCAGCGACTATCGCGATTGGCATCCTCGCGACTATCGAGGGCTTTTTCCTGCCGTCCCTGAGGTTGGCCCTCCCGGAGAATATGCCGTCATGGGAAGGCGCCGTGGGGACGCACATGAAATCCACTTTCCTCTTTAGGGCGACCACCTTCGAGACATCTATCACGGCCCCTCCCCCCACGCCTATGACAATGTCCGCGGGGATTTTCTTTCTCCATATCTTCCCTGCCTCTGCAAGCGTCCCCTGCCTCACGACCTCCATTGCCGGGTCAAGGTTCTTCAGGTCCTGGAATATCCTCTCCCCTATTATTTTCCTTGTGGTGGGGCCTGTCAGGATAAGGGGCTTCCCCATCACCCTCAGCTCCCTGCAGAGACTCAGTATGTTGCCTGAGACCCCGTTCCCCATTATTATCTTCCTGGGAAGCTCTATGTAATGCGGATCCATGACATTAAATTGGCCGGACAGGTATAAATTTGGCACACAACCTGGATGCCCCAGATTATGCCCAACCTGGTGGTGCTATATAAATTCTTTATACAATACATGGGATATGTTCGACTCGCTCAAGAAGAGGCTCAAGGAATCCGTGGAGAAGCTCACCAAAAAGGCCGAAACTCAGAAAGAGGAGGCTGTCCAGCTTCCCCAGCCTGAAGCAGAGATTCCGAAAATCAGGCCGCAGAAAATTCCCGAGAAGCCGCAAGTGAAAGAGACTCATGTGATTGAAGCTCCCAAGCCGGAGCCTCCTTTGGAAAAACCGGAGAAAGGGAGCTTGTTTGGCCGTTTCAAGGAAAAGGTCACCACCCGCGCCCTCTCGGATTCTGATATAGAGGAGTTCTTCCAGGAGACTGAGAATGGCATGCTCGAGGCGAATGTCGCTCTCGAGGTCATGGACTTCCTGAAGCAGAGGCTCAAGGAGAACCTCAGGAAGAAGCAGGCCGGGAGGTTCTCGGCAAAGAATCTTGTGAAAGAGGCGTTCGAGGACAGCCTTTTTGATGCAGTTAACCAAGGGGACGTGGACCTGGAATCTGTCATAAGGAAAGCGAAATCCGAGGCTAGGCCCGCGTGCCTCATATTTCTCGGCTTTAACGGCTCGGGCAAGACCACCTCCATCGCGAAGCTCGCTCACTATCTCAAGGACAAAGGCCACACTCCCGTGATTGCGGCTGCTGACACCTTCCGCGCGGCCTCCATAGAGCAGCTGGAAGTCCATGGGGAGAGGCTGGGGGTGAAGGTGATAAAGCACCAGTACGGCGCGGACTCCGCGGCAGTGGTATTTGATGCCGTTAAGTTCGCGAAGACGAAGGGCTATGACATTGTCCTTGCTGACACGGCAGGCCGCTCGCACGCGGACAAGAACCTCATGGACGAGCTTTCCAAGGTGGTCCGCGTGAACAAGCCCGACCTGAGAGTCCTTGTCGTGGACTCCCTCACAGGGAATGACGCGGTGGAGCAGGCGAAGATGTTCCAGAAATCCGCAGGCGTGGACGCGATAGTCCTAACCAAGATAGACGTGAACAAGAAAGGAGGAGCAATCCTCTCCGTGTGCTACGCCATAAAGAAGCCCATACTTTTCCTGGGCACGGGCCAGGACTACAAGAATATCGAGATGTTCGAGCCGCGCAAATTCGTGCGCGAGCTTCTGGAGTGACGACTTTGCTCAATTGATTCAAGTCGTCTGTCTACTATTTGGAATAAATTCTCAGCACCTACCCCTCTTCCACAACCAGAAAGCCCCCATTTTATGGCAATATTCTCCGGATTATATAAGAGCGACCCGGACAAATATGTTATATGCATATGAGCCGCGCAATCCCCTCAGCGTCCTTTTTCGTTCTCCTTACCCTGACTGTTTTCCAAGCTGCCCTTGCGCAGTGCCCTGATCCGGGCACTGGGGATTCCCAGAAAGGGTGCCCCGACCCCTTCCGCGCGGAAATCTCCAGGCCGCAAATCTCCAGGGACTACGCGGAATTCAACATAACCGTCTGGAACAGGAGGATAGCCTTCCCGCCGGACTGCAATCCAGGCGAGTGCTTTGAGAACATGAACTATCTGGGCCTCCCCTTATGCCTGAACTGGTCCGAGCCATTCCAGGACGCGGGGGTGGAGCTGGTCTCATGCTACCCATCCTGCGACCTCGTGGGCTGCCCTGACTGCGACTTCAACGTCTCTATAGAGCCACAGAAAGTCCGGATAGAGAACGGGAAGTCCGTGAACTACACAGTGAGGATAAAGTCTTATAACGCTATTGGCGACCATGATTTCACCTTCAGCAGCCTGGTGTCCTCTGTCAAGAAAAAGGTCTTCAGCATCCGCCTCCGCATAAGGGAGCAGGCCCGGGGGAAGGGAGGGGACAACCTGATATGCCCCTGGTGCGGCTCTGCTGACTGCGATACAGAGGAGAACGCGTGCGAGGCCGGGTGCCCGGGGGCAGAATTCTGCTCGCCTCCGGAATGCCTCTTTGACACGCCCTATCCTGGAGCTTCCGAATCGTGCTGCGGGGACGACTCGGAAGA
>DATEYJ010000097.1:0-7449 GCA_035256265.1 archaeon | reverse complement strand
GGAGTTCCAGTCGAATTCCTTTACCATGCTCTTTGCCTTTTTCCAGCCGACTATCAGGGACACGAAGCCGGCTGCCAGGCCCACCGGGCCGGGGCTCAGGCCGAAATAGGGCCCGAACGCCAGGGCGAGGACGCCTGCGATGAAAACGATAAGGGGAATGTAATCCACCCTTATCTTCTCCTCCTTTATGCTCACTTTTTTGTCCATGTGCCTGAAGATGAAAAGGAGGCTCGCGAGGGCTGCTGCCACGCCGAAGAGGGTTATCACTCCCAGGCTCAGCCTGTTCTGGAACCAGTAGAAGTCGAAGAACTTCATTCCGGTCTGTATGGCAAGTATGAGCGAAGGAGGGTCTGATATCATGGTCACTGTGGTCACCACGTTCGCGCTTATGGCGATGGAGACAAGGTAGGGGAAAAGGCTGGACTTGAGCTTTCTTGAAAGCTCTATGGCTATGGGCGCCACCATGAGGACGGTTCCAACATTCTCCATGAAGGAGGAGAGGAAGGCCGTTATCGCGCAGAGGTAAAGGATCGCGTACTTCTCCTTCTTTGCGTGCCTGACGATCTTGCTGGCGATAAGGGTGGGAATCCCGCTCTCGGTGAATATCATGGAGACCATCATGAATCCCCAGTAAATCCCCAGGACGTCCCACTTTATCACGCTGAAGGCAGCGGCCTGCGGCGACACTATGCCTAGAAGAATGAGCAGCCCCGCGCCGCCCAGGGCGGCATACGCTATCTTTATCCTCCTCGAGATCGCGAGATAATAGCACGCTATGAATATGGCGAGCGCGATTGCCTTTTCAATCATATATGTAGATATTGGTTCTGCACATAATAAAATTTGAGACAGGTAAATATACGCTGTTCTTACTATCCCCTCATTAATGATGCATTCTGAAATCGACGTAACCACGGAAAAGGCTTTTAAGAGCCAGCACACAAATATCCAATTCTCGGTGATTGAAATGGACGTTTTGGAAAGTTGGGAAGTTCTGAAAGATCCTGAAAGCGACTGCCTGCATGGCCTGCCCAAGGACGTCAAAGACAGGGAATATCCCTGCGTGGATATCGACCTCCTCATTGAGGATTTGGATAAAGGGAAGATACACTGCTTGACGAAAAAAGGCAGGATGCCTGCTGTAATAATAGGGAACAGCAAAGACTATTACATTGCCTATAAGAAGGAAGGGACAGATAAGTCCCGAAGCAAAAAAGAACGGCCGCTCAGCTATTTCATAGATGTTGATGAGGAGGATAGCGCTCTTATCTGCATATATCAGGGGCGGAACGAATTGAGGATAAACGCACTGAAAGTCAATAAGGGAACGTATCTCAATGAAAGGCTGATAGGAGAATTTCCCGAGAGAATGGAAAATGTGGCAGACCTCAAGGTCGGCACAAGAAGGTTCAGAATCGTCCACAAATATGGCCTTGAGAGCTGAATCACTCCAGGGTGAAGTAGATCCTCCTGTTATCCTTTCCCTTGTTCTCGGCCTTAAGGAACACGATCTTCCCGATCTCGCTTATGTTCCTCAGGTGGGTCCCCCCGCACGCCTCTATGTCCACTCCCGGTATATCTACTACCCTAATCACCTTCACGGTCTCAGGGATGAGCGTGACATTGCTCCTAACGAGGTCCGGGATTCTGAAAGCCTCTTCCCTGGAAAGCAGGCGGGAATGCACTTCCGCACCTTTCTGTATCCTCTTGTTCACCTCCTGGAACCATTCGAATATCCTATCCCTGTCGAAATTCTCAAGCGTGAAGTCTATCCTGGACTGGTCTTCACCCAGCTGGTTCCCCGAAGTCTTCGCCCCTGTTGAATCGAATATCACTTTGGAGAGCACGTGCGCAGCCGTATGCATCCTCATGTGGATGTACCTCCTCTCCCAGTCTATCCTGCATTTCACCTTGTCCCCCACCTGCAGCCCTATCTGGTCCACCTCATGGGAAATCGTGTCATTAAACTTCCCCACGTAAACCACCCCGAAAACCTTGTGGTCAGAAAGCCTTTCGATAACCCCTTTGTCAAAAGGCTGGCCTCCAGCGTTCGGATAGAAAGCGGTCTGGTCCAGGACCACGTATGTCCTGTCAGTTTTCGTGACAGTGGCTTCAAACTCCTTCAGATAGGGATTCAGCAAGTAAAGCGGGCGGTCCATAAAGAGAGATTGTAACGGAGGAATATATGTTTTTGCACTCAGTTTCCGGCAATTTTCTCAAGCTCTTCTCCAAGAGAAACTATATCATCAAAATCTAAATCTTCATGATTTTCTGTTGAATATATTTTCTGGAGAATCTTCCTTACTACCCTCTCATCCCTGTCTTTGAGGAATTCTTTCAGGCACGATTCTTGCACATGCAACCTGTCAATTCTATCCCAATAATGCAGGCTTAGATTATGGCAGTTAACACACAATCCTATACAGTCCACATATTCCTTTGCCTCGTCACTGATATGTGCAGACTTTTCAAGCATTTTTTCCAGCGTATCTATTCTCTTTCCGAGACCCTGATAATCACCTTTTCTTAGCATTTCTCCTGATTCAGAGAGCCCATATTGATATTTTCTGCACGCCGGGCAGTATTCATTGATATCTTTTTGAGTGGCCATTTCACAATATTGTCAGAAAGTGTTAAAAGCCTTCCTTCCCATAGAATGGGATATGAACAAGCTTATCTCGCTGAACCACTGCCCCAAGTGTGGGGGCGGGGGGAAGATATGGGACTTCTCCGACCACGAGGAGCCCAATTTCTATTACTGCGACCTCTGCAGCGGGAAGGCCTGCGTGATGGGGAATTGATGGAGCGGCCATGAAAAAGAAATACCCTGTAACTATTTCAATAACCAATTCTGGAAAGGAGTTCCATGTCCTGCTGGACAAGGGCAACTGGAGCCAGATAAGAACGTACGGAGAAAATATCAGCCCCCTTAAGGGCGATATGGTAGAATTCTTGGGATATAGGCCGGCAAAGACGCAGATAAAGTTCGAAAGGATGGGCGAGGAGAGGATAAATGAGTGTCTTATCGAGCTTGACTACAGGATTCGCTGATCCTATTCCCTTATCCTGAACCTCAAAAATCCCCCTATCCCTCCCAGAGAAAGGAACTTCTCCCCGCTCTCGTGCTCCCCTGAGATTATAACTATCTCAGTCCTCAGGGACTCCGCCTTGTCCAGAAGGCTCTCGTAATCCTTTATCTTCTCCTCGGAAACCAGGAGCCTTTCCACAGCCCCCATCTGGAGGGCGTGCTCCGTCTCCTTCCTCCCATACACGACAGGGCCGTCCCTGCTTATCTCCATGAGCAGGCTCTCCACCAGCCCGGTCTCCTTCGCCACGCGCGTCTCCTTCAGGAGCTTGTTGGCGGAGGTCTGGATGACCTCCTGGATGCCTCTCCTTCCTGCAGAGGAGGTCTTTTCAAGAAGGATTTTCCTAGCCAGCTCAGGGCTCTTCTCATGGATGAACTTCAGCAGATTGTCCTTCTCGAATCCAGGCCCCGCCAGCACTATGGCCTCGTACTGCGTCTTCGCCTCCAGCGTCTTCAGAATCTCCTGGAAATACTCGCCCCCGCGCTCCTGCTTGCCTACCTTCTGCCCTGTCTTCCTGGCCTGGATGGAGCCTGACCACTCTATCCCGGACTCCGTGAGGCCCGCGAACTCGGCCTCCTCCCTGTCCAGGGAGCATATGAAAAGAAGGGGTCTCCTTTGGCGGGCCTTCCTGAGCCTGTCCAGCTGGAAGGCCTTCCACCTGGTTTTGTGGATTGTGAGGACTGTATCCGCGTCTATGGAGAGGGTGTGGTAGGAGCTTATCTGGATATCCTCCGGCCCCTCCGTTATCTTCCCTGAGAGCCGAAGAACGCGAATGTCCTTGTGGTATTCCACCTTCTCCAGGCTTATGGTCAGTGTGACGGGCTTCCTGTCGCCGGAGTCCACTTCAGAGCCCCTCTTCACGGTGGTCTTCCTGAGAGTCCTGGAGGTGACCAAATCTCCTTTCTCCAGCATCTTCTCCAGGTGCCACAGGTCGTCCGGGTTCTCTGTCTTCAGCCGGATAATCCCGTGGCGGAGGTCTGTCTTCAGGACTTGCATATCGTCACCTGCTATGTTATATTTAATTCCTTTCATACAATAATATAAACAAGGTTTTGCCATGGCAGTGGACGAGTTCATGTATGTTCTGGTCATAGGCGTCGTGGTCCTTGCGCTTGCAGTGATATTCTTCGCCTCCATACCCAACATAGGCATCGTGGTCCCCATAACCAGCCTCTCCGTGGGGACAGTGGGCTTCACGGGAGACAACATGATATCCCGCTCCTATGGTTCCTTCCAGGTGGGGGAGGTGAACAAAGAAGTGATTAAAGGCGTGCCACAGATACAGGTTTCCTCGAGCTATTTCGGCGGGAAGGTGGAGAAGCAGGAAGTCAAGATCCTGAACGCTTATGTGCCTCTGGCAAGGGAGGCAACCATAACCTTCACCGTATATGATTCCACCCCCGGTTACGGGAACCTCATGATAAAGTGGAACGGGCAGGAGCTCTACAGGAACGGGGCCGCGAGAGGGGTCTACACGCTTCACATAGAGAAGCAGTACATAAAGGAGGTTAACAACCTGGAGGTTTCCTGCGACGGGCCGGGCCTTTTCTTCTGGGCGTCCACAGTCTACATACTCAGGGATTTCAAGGTCAACCTGGACTACGGGAACATGAGGCTCATCCCGTTCACCCTGGGGGCCGAGGACATAGCGACCTTCAAGAACGGGGCCCTGGAGTTCTCCTCCTCCGGGACGGCAAAGCTCACAGTGAAGGTGAACGGGGCCGAGGTATTCTCAAAGGCTCCCGGGCCTTCAGAGTCCGTGAAGTTCGACCTGTTCAATTCAGGGGTGACTCCAGGGAACAACATGATAGCCCTTAGCGCCCCGGACGGGACCCTGCTCCTCAGTAACGTGGTCCTGAAGATATTCCTCTCCACAGGCCAGACCTTCAGGGAGAGGACCTTTTCTATCTCTCCAGGCAACTATTCCCTCTTCCTGCAGGGCTATGTAGGGAAGATGCAGTTCGATGTGGCTGCCATAACCAGGCAGGGGGACATGGGCATAAAGCTGAACGGCAATGAGCTGAACGTGCCCGCCATCCGGAACGGCATAAACACGATAATATTCACGGACAAGGAGGCCAAGGAGGGCACGAACACGCTCATATTCTCAGGCACGGGAGGCTGGGACGTGGGAGAGGTAAGAATTTTCCTTGAACGGTAGAACAGCAAGAAAGAAGGCGGCTTCGCCACCTTCAATCTCATTTTCTTGGATTCTCAATCCCCTCCACTAATTTATAGAGCGGGAGAGAAATAGTATATAGGTGGCTTGATTGGCGGATTTGCGCTCTTCGATAGAATTAGCGATGGAGAAGACAAACATACCAAAATCAAAATATAAACCTACCAGGACTGTTTTTGTTCATGCCTATCTGAACAAGAAGAAAGCTACCAATGAGATTGTAGCTAAAGTCAGCGCACCTCTTTTGTTTGATGGTATAAGGAACACTCCGTTTGCCATTAACGTTCCTGATGCCTTTTCTGATAATTGGAAATGCCCAATGCAGGCTGTGTATAAAGGTCGAGTCGTAAATGCAAAGGCAAAGGTATTGAAAAAGGAAACCGTAGTCAATTTCATCTTCCAGATACCTGAACATGGAGGTGGAGGATCCCGGGGAGGAGATTCTGCCAACGCTTCAGCAAATGCCTCGGCTACTGCCTATGGAGGTGCTGGGGGGGCGGGTGGTAATGTCGACTTCCATCCTGACATTGATATCAATATGCCGTCAAGAGGGCCAGGGTTCGGGGAAATCCATGGCCGTGTCTTGCATAAACCGGAAGTTTTTGAAATAAATACCAAAAGACGGCTAGGAGTTCCTGCTGCAGAAGTTTATCTGGAAGGGACGGCATATCATACCACAACAGACCCGCAGGGATATTACAGAATACCCAATGTCAGAGCTGGAACTTATAATGTAATAGCGTTGCATTATGCCCCCTTTCCCCCATATGCGCCTTACGGATATGCACCAAACCAAGCAGATGTAACGATTAAGCCTAATGAGGATACTAAATGCGATATCGAACTGGAGGCTATTGAAAGAGAAGAGGAGATTAAAAAACCCAAGCCTGGCTACCACATTATTTCTACAAAGAGGTCTGATGCGAAGAGGCTCTTTGGTACAAGGGGCCCCCGCGTTTGGCCATATAAAAGGACCCATGAATGCCCGGCATGCCATAAAAAAACCCTGGTTGAGGAATATGATAAAAACACGGGCCAGATATACTACAGGTGCGCAAACAAAGACTGCCCTGTTTTCCTGAATGACCAGAGGCTTACTCCTGATGACATTGAAATAGCCGGCAGGAAAACTCCTTTCTTTGGCATGAACGTAAGGGAGAAAGCAGATAAGAGGCTCGTCTGGGAAAGGAGGATGGGCGAACTGCGCAGGAAATACAAGAATGATGAGATAACTGAAGAGGAGTTTATAGAGGGCAAGAAGAAAATAAACAGGGAGATATACGGCAAGGAGGACAAGAAGGGCGGTGGTTTGGGAATTGTCACCCGCGTAGGTGGCCCGATGGCACAGCTTTCTAGGAAAGCCGGACCTGAAGTCACCAAAGGTGTTTTCGCCGCTGCCATAATAGGCATAGGGGCTGTTATTTCTTCCTTATTCGGGAACTATTGGTTCTTCATAGGCTTCCTTTCTGTTGGTTTGTATGTTCTTACACCCTCTCCTGACAGCGGGAAGTTCCAGGAAGGGCCCATGGGCTGGGGTCATATATTGCCCTGGGCGCAGGGAGGGAGCCACGCCGGATTCGCATGGATAAAAAGCATAACAAAAGTATCTGCCATAATATGTTTTGCATATGGATTCAAGACACTCGGGGATGTTTTCAACATCTTCTTTGTTATAACCTGTTTAGCGGGATATTTCTCACTTAAGGTGGGCTATGATCCTGGAAAACCTGGGGAGTTCATAGAATCGCTCTTGAGGTTCGGGATTCTGGGATGCTATTTCATACCGCTTTACGTATTCGCCTCCATATTCAATTCTTATGTCCTTGCAGCTATAGCTTTTGCCTTTTTTGCAATACCTCCCATGCCCAACACAAGCGGCAATCAGAATCTAGCAGAAGTTCTTGCAAGAGGGCTTTCAGGCCAGACCGCATACTATGAAATGTTTGACAAATTACTTTTCTCTGGCCTTATGCTGTTCGCCTTGCTAGGCTCGGGTGTGCTTGGAGACCTTCCTTTAATTGGGACTTTAGGATGGGCGCTTACCGGAACACTTAAAGCTACCTTCATATATTTCTGGATAATCGCTGCAATAGGAGGGTTCTTCTCTCCAGCAAGAGAGCGCCCTCTGACAGGAATGTTGTTCCTTGGAGGAGCAACCATAATATATGCAGTAGGCCCCGGCTC
>DATEYJ010000096.1:0-13459 GCA_035256265.1 archaeon | reverse complement strand
CCTCCACGCCGAAGACGGCCGGCCTGCTCTGCCTGAACACATAGCCGGGGAGGACGCGGACCTTGCCGGGCCTCGGGGCCTTGGCGAGAGCGGCTTCCTCCTGCCTCTTCCTCCTGTCCTGCACCCATCTCTCATGCTCCTCTATGATGGTGTAAATTACATTCGAGGAGAAGATGGTCACATTATTGTCCTTGGCGAGCTTGTGGACATCCTCTGGTATCTTCACATTGAAGCAGAAAATCACGGGCTCCTCCAGGCCCCGGACTTCCGTTATGTCCGACTTGGAGAGGTCTCCTACCTTGGCCTTTCGTATGCTTATCCCCCTCTCCCTCAGGATCTTTATGAGGGCCTCCAGGCCCCCGAGCGTGTCCGCCTTCAGGACCAGGCCTTCCCTGTCTGTCTCTATCTCCACTTCCTCTATCTCCTTCTCTATCTCTTTTTTCGCTTTGCCTATATGGCTCTCATCCCTCACCGCCCTGAAAGGGGAGCCTGCTATCACGCTCTCCAGCCCGGGCGCGGCCACCTTTATCCCCGCGGCGGCTGTCACAGAATCGATAGAATGGAAATTCTTCTCGATCCTGAGCTCCTTGAGCGGGGCTGGCTGCATGAGGGCCTTGACCTTGGTGACCAGGGGCTCCTTGGAGAAGGAGCCTATCACGAGGCAGTCACCCTTCCTTATCTCGCCGTCATAGAGCACTACATCTATTGTCATCCCCAGGCCCTTGAACTCCTTCACCTCCAGGACAGCACCCTTTCCTTCCTCTGTCGTGATTTCCAGCCTGCCCTTGAGGTACTTCTGCGCTATCCCTGCCACTATCACAAGAAGGTCGGGGATGCCTTCTCCTGTTATGCTGGAGACAGGGACCACGCAGACCTGCTTGGAAAAATCCGAGACCCTGTCAAATCTCTCTGCCTCGAAGCCTCTCTCCTTCAGCTGGCCTATGAGCCTGTAAAGCTTCTTCTCCATCTCGTCCTGGCTGCGGTCTGTCTGGCGGGGAAAAGAGTCCAGGAAGCACATATCCTTCTGGGGAATCCAGCCGAGCATCCTGTCTATCTTGGTGGCAGCCACCACAAAGGGGGTCTTGAACTGCTTGAGGTAGTTCAGAGACTCATCCGTCTGCGGCTTGAACCCCTCGTTTATGTCCACCACGAGTATCGCCAGATCGGCTATCGCGCCTCCCCTCCTCCTGAGGGTGGTGAAGGCCTCATGCCCCGGGCAGTCTATCCAGAGCAGCCCGGGTATGTCCAGCTCTATGCTCATCCTGTCCAGCATGTGGCCGCATGCCTTCTTTATCACTTCAAGGGGCACGTAGCTTGCGGATATGTACTGGGTTATGGCTCCGGGCTCCGACCTGGCGACGGCGGTTCCCCTGACTTTGTCCACCAGGCTTGTCTTGCCGTGGTCGACGTGGCCAAGAAGTACAAGTATGGGTGAGCGAATCTTGTGCATGGGAACCACATGCAAGATTCTTAGCGGCTATAATTAAATAGTCACACTATAAGGTTGGATATTTCACGCTTTGCAAAATCATACCTCTTTGCTTTCTGTTGAAAATCAATCCCTCTCCCGCGAGAGATTATCACGTCAACAAAATCCGCATATTCCGCAGCAAGGCCAAAATTCCTGGAATCTTCATATTGCAGAATTTTCCTTATGTCCTCAAAACCAGCCCCATTTTCCAGATGGTATTTTTCTATAACTCTTTCTGCATGGTTACCTAAAAAGCGGTATCCAAGAGAGGGGTGTTTAACACCGTTCCCCTCGTTAGGAATGTATTTTACCCTTAACCTGAGTGTAGTTTCCACACCATTACCTCGATTGTTCGAATGAAGGCGAACGTGGTTTTATGCTGGAGTTCGCCTTCTCTCCACGTCTTGAGACCGAAGGCGCCAAGAGGCGCCTTCCATCTATAATCGGGAGGCCAGAAAAAGAAACCCACCACTATTTACTCCGAACTCTTTTATATGGATTTCTATGCTGGACAAGCATAGGTTTTTATCCTTGCAAACCCTATTATTGAATTGTATTTCTTTTCTCCATTCTAGCGGCTGCGGCTCCGGTAATTTTTAAATCCGCGCATTCAAATCATAGTAGGCGGAACCATGCTTGACATAAGGTTCATAAGGGAGAAGCCGGAACTCGTGAGGAAGGACCTGGAGAAGAGAGGAGACCCTCAGAAGCTGGAGCAGCTGAGGAAGCTCATAGAGATTGACAGGAAATGGAGGGAGAATCTCCAGAGTCTGGAGAGCCTCAGGAGGGAGAGGAACGAGCTCACGGAGAGGATAGCCTCGCTCAAGAGGTCAGGGAAGGATGCTTCCAGGGAGCTGGAGAAGGTAAAGGGTGTTCCAAAGAAGATAAAGGAACTGGAAGGGACGAACGAAGCCCTGAAAAAAGAAACAGACTTCCACCTCATGCGCCTTCCCAATATCCTCCACCATTCCGTGCCTGTGGGAAAGGACGAGACTGAGAACGTGGAGGTGAAGAAGTGGGGAAAGGTCCCGCACTTCTCGTTCAGGCCCAGGAACCATGCGGAGATAGCGGAGTCGCTCGGACTGCTGGATTTCGAAAGGGCTGCCAAGGTCGCTGGCCACGGTTTTGCCTATCTGAAGGGGTCGCTAGCGATGCTGGACCAGGCGATTCTAAGGCTGGCCATAGACCACCTGGTTGGAAAGGGCTACACTCTTGTGGAGCCTCCCCTCATGTTGCAGAGGAAGCCTTATGAGGGAGTGACAGACCTCGCGGATTTCGAGAACGTGATGTACAAGATAGAGGGGGATGACCTCTATCTCATAGCCACCTCCGAGCATCCCATGGCAGCCATGCACATGGATGAGATCCTGGAGGCAAAGGAGCTTCCCATAAAGCTCGTGGGCGTGAGCCCGTGCTTCCGTCGCGAAGTCGGGGCCCACGGGAAATACACGCGCGGCCTTTTCCGTATGCACCAGTTCAACAAGGTGGAGCAGTTCATATTCTCCCTTCCCGAAGACTCGTGGAAGCTCCACGAGGAGTTGCAGAGGAACTCAGAAGAGCTGTACAAGGGGCTCGGGCTTGCGTACAGGGTGGTGAACGTGTGCACGGGGGACATAGGGATAATAGCGGCAAAGAAGTATGACACAGAGGTGTGGATGGCGGACGGGGAGTACAGGGAGATAGGCTCGAACTCGAACTGCACGGACTACCAGGCCAGGAGGCTGAACGTGAGATATAGGGAGAAGGAAGGCGTCGCGCCGGCCGGATTCGTGCACACCCTGAACAACACGGCCCTTGCCACGAGCAGGACCATGGTCGCCATACTCGAGCAATACCAGAACAAGGACGGGACTGTGGACATCCCAGAGATTCTGAGGCCTTACATGGGTGGGATGAAGAAGCTGGAGAAATTAAAGTAGTCAATCAATAACCTTGAAGTAACCCAAATAAAAATCCCTGTCTCCATATTTCTTTTTCTTCTCTGTGGTAAGGGCAATGCCAAAACCCGCTATGTCACCCTGAAAATAAGGCTTTTCTGAGACGTAGACAATCTGATAGCGCTTTCCAAGGTTTCCGCCCTGTTTTTGCGAGTCACCTTTTGAATATGCTGTTTCAATCCTGTTCACATAAAATGTTTTGTCTGACCATTCCTTATTTCCACGCTTCGGATGAAAAAGGGAGGGCGTCACTTTCGTATCCCTCGGAAGTTTTTTCTTCTGGAGGGCTTTCAGCGCATTCATGATATCCGATTGTCAAGAAGAAATTTAAGATTATATTGGACAAAAACCAACTATATGCATGAAAATCCTTCTCGTGGTCCTGGACGGGGCCGGGGACACAGGGAACCAGACCCCGCTCTCCCTTGCGAACAAGCCGAATATGGATGGCCTGGCAAGGCAAGGCAGGCTCGGCCTTCTGGACATAGGCTACAGGAAGGATGTGGATTCTGATATGGGATACCTGAACCTTCTGGGCTGCTATTCCAAGCAAGACTATCCCGGCCGCGGATATCTGGAGGCCCTCGGATTGGACCTGAACCCGGGCCCAAGGGACGTCTGCATAAGGGCTAACTTCGCCACTCTGGATAGCAGGGGCATGCTGGCGGACAGGCGTGCTGGCAGGGACGAGACAGGACTGGAGGAGCTGGCAGAAAGGCTGGATGGCATGGAAATAGACGGGGTCAAATTCCTATGCAGGAAGTCCTCGGGCCACAGACTCGTGATAGTGCTTTCAGGGGAGGGTCTCTCCGAGAGGATAGAGCCCAATGACCCCAAGAGGACAGGAGTGGCTGTCTCCCAGGTGACGGCAAAGGCACAGGAAGCGAAGTTTACGGCTTCTGTCTTAAACAAGTTCCTCTACCGCGCTAGCAAGATTCTCTCACAGGAACCTATAAATAAAAAAAGGAAGATACCTGCAAATACCGTCCTTATAAGGAATGCGGGAAGGCCAAAAGTCACTCCTTCCTTTGAGAGCAGGTTCTCTTTAAAACCGTGCTGCATAGCAGGGATAGCCATAGCAAAGGGGGTCGCCAGGTACCTGGGGATAGATATAATAGAGGTGAAAGGGGCGAATGGAATGCCTGACACCAACCTGGAGGAGAAGGCTTCCGAGGCTGAGAAAGCCTTAAAGAAATATGGCCTGGTATTCCTTCATATAAATGGTACGGACATACTATCCCATGACAAGAGGCCCGAGCAGAAAAGGCTCTTTATCGAGAAGATAGACAGGGCGGTTTTCTCCCGTTTCAAGGGAATGAAGGACACCATGGTAGCTGTCACTTGCGATCACAGGACTGCTTCGTCTCCTTCGTACAAGGAATACGAGCACCTGAAGGAACCTGTGCCATTCTTTGTTTCCGGGGGAAAGGTAAAGGCGGAAGGGAATCCTTACTCAGAGGCCTGGTGCGAAAAGTCCAGGCTCAGGCTCGAAGGGAACGGGCTGATGGAGTTTCTGGTGAGGAACATCAGGGTTTAAATCACTATCCTCTATATCTTAAATTATGGGAGAAGTTTCAGATATGCTGGCCAAATATCCATGTGGCCATGCATTCAGCAACGTAGAAATAGAAAGATACATCAAGAAAGGAGAGCTATATTTAAGGGTTCTAAATTGCGAAATATGCGGATCCTATGAGGACCCTATCGATCCCAGTAAATTTCCATCAGCATTCATAAAAAGGCTGGACAGGGAAGGTGTGATAGCGCAAGAGCCCGATGGTGCTTTGGAATTTCTGGGGCTGGAATAAACTATCTGCCCTTTCTTCTGGGTTTCTCCCTCGCCATCTCCAGCTTCCTGACCGGATATGATATCTCTATCCCCTCTTTGTCAAACCTCTTCTTGAGGGCCTTTATGAGCTCATGCTTTACCCTGAACTGGTCGGTGGCCTTCTTCACGTCAAACCAGAGATTGAACTTTATGTTGGAGTCCCCGAACTCGCTGAACCTGACAGAGGGGGTGTGCTTCTTGAAGTCGGTTATCCCCGCATGCTCCTTCATGACCTTCTTCGTGACATCTATCGCCACACTTTCCACTTTATCCAGGTCTGAGTCATAAGCCACCCCACATGCCAAGCCCGCGGTCATCCAGGATTCTCCAGCGTCATAGTTTATTATCCTGTTCTGCGCTATCTTGTTGTTGGGGATTATCAGGATATTGTTGTCAAGCTTCTTGATTTTCGTGGTCCTCCAGCCTATCTCCAGGACATAACCCCTCTCGCCTGTCTCAAGCTCTATGAAATCGTTCACGCGTATGGGCTTGTCCACCGTGGTGTACGCCCCTGCGAAGAAGTTGGAGAGCGTGTCCTGGAGGGCCAGGGCTACGGCAAGCCCCCCTATCCCGAGGGTGGCCACGACAGTGGTTATCTCCACTCCGAGCCTGTCCATCAGGAAGACCGAGCCCAGGAGGAATGCCAGGAGGTATACAAGCTTCTTCAGGGCAGGAAGGAAATGTTCGTCCAGTTTGGATTCCGTCTTCACAGCCACATCCTTCGCGTACCAGTCGAAAAGCGCGTTTATCAGCCTGGCTCCCACGAAGGCTGAGAAGTATATCCACACGAAGAGGAAGAACTGGTTCACAAGGGTGGCGTGGGGCAGCAGGTATTCTATGGAGGTGAGGCCGTAATAGAGGCCGTAAAGCACGAAGCCCAGTATTATGGGCCTCCCCAGGGCGCTGACGAGCATGTCATCCAGGCTGGTCCTAGTCCTGGATGTCACTTTCACCACATAGTGCTTGAGGCTGTAGTTCACAACCTTCGCGAGCACGAAGGACAGCGCCACCACTATGACAGCCCTTATTATGCTGAAATACTGCATCAGAAAATCCGTCAAAAGGGAGAGGTCGGCCATGAAAGGTATATATAAAGGCTCCTTATATAAAAAGCTGACCTGCTGGGGCGGGGTTTATATGAGCAGGTTGCCCGGTTCAGGTAAAGGTTTTTGGCATCCAAAGGCTTTTTTGAAAAAAGCCTTTGACCGAAAGCTTTATAAATACAAAATTGTCACTAATTGATAGTTACAAATTAGGTGATTGTATGTACAAATCTAAAGGAATAGGATGGAAAGGAGCATTAATTGCATCAATCCTTGGAACAGCCACAGAATTAGGCGTTGCAAATTACGATATTATTGATAAAAAGATAGAGAAAATAACAGATTCGGTTTTTGCAGCGGACGCCCAGTTCAGGGATTATAAAGGGGAATGGGAGCCATATTCTTTCCGGGGAGAAGACAGAACCATGTATAATGTCGGATTAAGATGCGTGAAAAAGCTCGGTGCAAACGGGGAACACTGGAGGAACCAGATAGCGGATTATCCAAAAAACAAGGGAATAAAGTGGGGAAGTCTTGAGGATGGGGACACTTTCTGGGTACCGAAAGATTGCGATTGCTCGGCACCCTACAGGAAAAAGTAGCGCTTCTTCTCCCGGGGGCAGAGCCCCGGCAAACATTTATATAACAGGATTCCATACTCTATACTAACTTGGGTACATGGGCGGCTTGGTTAATATTATGTATATAATATGAGGGGCCGCCCGGGAAGCCCATATACATGCAGGAAGAGTTTAAAAATAAGGAAAGAGACTAGGAGGAAATTTTATGCCGCAACCGCTGCCGCCGGATTACATGGCTTATGACAGGACCATAGTTGTCTTTTCCCCAGACGGGAGGCTGCTTCAGGTGGAGTACGCCAGGCAGATGGTCAAGAACGGAAGCACTGCCATAGGACTTAAGATAAAGGACGGGATAGTCCTGGGAGCAGTCAAGGTCAGCATGCCACTCGCGGTGGCTGAATCTTACAAGAAGATATACGATATAGACGACCACATAAGCGTGGTCAGCGCAGGATCCCTTGCGGACGCGAGGAGCCTTGTGGAGATGGCAAGGGTGAGGGCGCAGATAAACAAGATAACCTACGGGGAGCCCATATCGGTGAGCTCGCTCACCAAGTACATATCCAACAGGAAGCACCTGGTCACACAATACGCTGGGGTGAGGCCCTACGGGGTGGGGCTTCTCGTGGGCGGGATGGACAAGTCCGGGCCCAGATTGTATGAGACGGAGCCTTCCGGCACCATGATAGAGTGGAAGGCCCAGGTCATAGGGAAGGGCGCGGACAAGGCCAAGCCGGTTCTTTCGAAGGAGTTCAGGGACGGCATGGACCTGAAAAGCGGCGTGAAGTTGCTTCTAAAGGCTCTCAAGGCGGGTGAAAAGGAAGCGACTGCAGAGACTGTGGAGATAATAGCCATGACAAGGAAGGGCGTGGAACGGGTCTCTGTGAAGGACATAGAGAAGGAGAAGTAAAAAACAGACTGAGGGTGCTAAGCGGCGCCCTCCTTCCAATACAACCGCTGAGTAAGGCAGGATAATATGGTTTCTGTAGACAAGGCCGTCACTGCAAGGATCACGAAGGACCACTCCCATTTCGAGATACTGGTGGACCCTGAGAAAGCCCTGGAGTTCAGGAGGGGCAGCCCTGTTTCCATAGAGAACATCCTGGCGGTCCAGGACGTGTTCAAGGATGTGGGCAAGGGGGAGAGGGCAGGGGCACAAGAGCTTGAGACACATTTCAAGACTTCGGATATTTTCAGGGTGGCCGAGGAGATAATAAGGCACGGGGAGGTCCAGCTCACCACTGAGCAGAGGAGGAGGATTCTGGAGGAGAAAAGGCGGCAGATAGCGGACATAATCTCAAGGCAGGGGATAAACCCCCAGACAAAGCTTCCCCATCCTATAACGAGGATACTGAACGCCATGGATGAGGCGCGGGTCTCCGTGGACCCCATGAAATCCGGCCAGGAGCAGGTGGAGGCCGTGCTCGGGAAGATCCAGCCCATCATACCCATAGCCTTCGAGAGGTTGGAGGTGGCGATAAAGGTTCCTGCAGAGCATGCCGGAAGGCTAGCCTCCCACCTCAGGAGCATAGCCACTGTCAGGAAGGAGGAGTGGCAGGGAAGCCATTTTTTCGCGCTCATAGAGATACCCGCGGGAATGCAGTCCGAGATATACAAGAAGCTGAATGACCTGACAGGCGGGAGGGTGGAGGCAAAGGTTATAAGGGAGATACCTTTAAGATAGTATGCTCCAATAATGGAAGGAAGGCGAACCTGGAGAATTGCATTCGGTTCGCCTTCTGGCCATCGGTCATATTTAATTGATAGGAGTGATTTGAATGACAGAATTCAAGAGGAAGGAAAGGGAGTTCGTGGTCCCGGGAGACGAGATAGTGAACTCCATGGACTATCTTCCCGGAAGGAACTGCTTCAGGGAGGGGAACTCCATATTAGCCAAAAGGCTTGGGATAGTGAACTTGGACGGAAGGGTGATATCAGTCATACCCCTCACAGGAGTGTATTTCCCCAGGATCGGGGACATGGTGATAGGGGAGGTGGAGGACATCCAGTCCAACGGCTGGGTGGTGGGCATAAACTCCGCGCACAGCGCGTACCTCCCGCTCTCGGGCGTGAGGGAGTTCATAGACACGACCAAGACAGACCTCTCAAGGGTCTACGGGATGGGGGATGTGATATACGCCAAAGTCGCCTCAGTCGTGAGCGCGAACTCCATACACCTTTCCATGCAGGACCCCAGGTGCAGGAAGTTCAGGTCCGGCCGGATCGTCAGGATGAACCCCTCCAAGATACCGCGGCTCATAGGCAAGCAGGGCTCCATGATAATGATGATAAAGGACCTGACGGGCTGCAGGATAAACGTCGGGCAGAACGGCATAATCTGCATAGAGGGCGAGAAAGAGGAGCTTGTGATAAAGGTCATTGAGGTCATAGAGAAGGAATCCCAGTCAGAGGGCCTCACGGACAAGATAACCATCATGCTTGGCGGTAAGCCCCAGGAGCACAGGCAGGAGCCTGCGCAGCACCATGAAGCCAGACAGGAATCGCAGGAGTTCCAGATGGATGAGCCTTCTGAGAGTGAAGAGGATTTCGAGGAGGAGGCATCCTAAGCCCATTTGAATTGGAAGGCGACGTTGGCTGGAAGGCGTCAAGAGACGCCTTCTTACCTTTTGTCGCCTTCTTTCTAATTTATGATTAAGGAGAGATGAATATGAAAGAGAAAGAGCTGAAGAGAGAGGACGGGAGGAAGCCGGACGAGCTGAGGCCCGTTGTCATGAAAGTCGGGATAATAGAGCAGGCGAACGGCTCCGCGATGGTGAGCATGGGAAAGACCACGGCCATAGCGGCTGTGTACGGCCCCAGGTCCATGCACCCCAAGTGGAAGCAGGTCTCGGACAGGGCTGTCCTGCAGACGTTCTATGCCATGGCTCCATTCTCCACGAGCGACAGGGTGAGGCCCGGACCGTCCAGGAGAAGCCAGGAGATATCCAAGGTCACGAGAGAGGCCCTGGAGCCTGCCGTGTTTCTGGAGGAGTTCCCGAAGACGAGCATAGACGTTTTCATAGATGTTATAGAAGCGGACGCAGGGACCAGGACAGCGGGGATAAACGCCGCAAGCCTTGCCCTGGCGGACGCAGGGATACCCATGAGGGACCTTGTGGCAGCTGTGGCGGCAGGGAAGATAGAGGACCACCTTGTCCTTGACCTCAGGGGCAAGGAGGAGGAAGAGACGAAATGCGACCTGCCCATAGCATACATGCCAAGGGCGAAGCAGATAACGCTCATGCAGATGGACGGGGATCTGACGGCCGAGGAGGCCAAGCAGGTCATCCAGACCGCCATAAAGGGATGCGAGACACTCTACGAGATGCAGAAGAAGGCCCTCAGGGAAAAATGGGTTAAAACTGAAACAGAGGTGAAAGCATGATGATACAGAAGCAGTTCATAAGCAACCTGGCCTCGAGGAAAATGAGGATAGACAAGAGGGGGCAGCACGAGTTCCGAGAGATATCCATAGAGACAGGAGTGATAGCGAAGGCAGAGGGCTCCGCAAGGGTGAAGATAGGAAAGACAGAGGTCATAGCGGGCGTCAAGATGAGCGTGGGGACTCCCTTCGCGGACACCCCTGATGAGGGAGTGCTCATGGTGGGGGCCGAGTTCTCCCCGATAGCATCCCCAGACTTCGAGAAGGGCCCTCCTGCCGAGAATTCCATAGAGCTCGCAAGAGTGGTGGACCGCGGGATAAGGGAGTCAGGGGCGCTTGACATGAAGAAGCTCTGCATAAAGGCGAAGGAAAAGGTCTGGATGGTGTTCGTGGACATACACATACTGAATCATGCGGGAAACCTGATAGACGCCGCGGGCCTTGCCTCCATAGCGGCCCTTTCAACGACTAAGATGCCTGATTATGACGAGGAGACGGAGAGCGTAAACTACGAGAAGAAGCACAAGAAGCTTCTTGTGAAGTTCAAGCCCATACCGGTAACCGTCTTCAGGATGGGAGACTCCCTCTTCCTGGACCCGAGCCTTGAGGAGGAGGATGTCATGAGCATCCGGCTCACCGTGACCACGAAGGACGACGGGAACATAGCGGCCATCCAGAAGGGAGGCCCTAGCAGCCTCCCCATGGCGGAGATAGAGAAGGCGTTCGAGCTCTCCCTGAGGAAGGGCGCGGAGATACGCGAGATGCTGGACAGTGCCCTGAAGTCCAAACAAGAGAAAGAATGATATGTGTAACAGTTGGAAGGAAGTCGACAATGGCTGGAAGGCGTCCCCTGACGCCTTCTGTCTGAGGTCGACTTCGTCATAGCTGACATATAGTTCGCAAGTCGCAAGGTGAAACAGTTTGAAGGAAAGTGTCAAGAAACACTTTCGTCATATCTGTCGCACAGCTTGTGAGTCGTAAGGTGAAGGTTATGGGAAAGACCAAGAAAGTGGGTTCGACCGGAAGGTTGGGAGTGAGGTACGGAAGGCGCATCCGTAAGAGGATTCTTGAAGTGGAAGGCGCGAAGAGGGAGAAAAAGCCCTGCCCCGTCTGCCTCAAGCCGGGTCTCAAGAGGCTCTCGGCAGGGGTCTGGCAGTGCAAGAAATGCGGGGCGAAGTTCGCTGGCAAAGCATATAAGCCCTTTTGACCAATAGATAGATTATTGTTTGGATTCTTGCTTTGCTTTTAAAACTACAGGAACAAAGGAACAAGCTATAAACTAGAAAGCTGGTGGCAAGAGCCACCTTCTGTCTAAGAGTCAGGGTTAGGTTATGTACAAGTGCCTTAATTGTGGGAAGGTTGTCGAGATAAACCTCAAGACGGCCAAGAAGGTAATATGCCCGCACTGCGGGTACAGGATTCTCCTAAAGGCGAGACCCAAGGTAGTCAGGACTGTGAAGGCGGTGTGATATGGTCACTCAGGAACAGGCCCAGCAGCTGCTTGGCCAGGCGCAGGTCTACCAGCAGCAGATGCAGAGCATACTTGCGCAGAAGGAGACGCTCAAGATGCAGCAGCTGGAGCTGAAGAAGGCGCTGGAAGAGATGGAGAAATCCCACGAGGCCAGTGTGTACAAGGCGTCAGGGCCCATACTCATAAAGTCCCTGCGGGAGGACGTCAAGAAGGAACTGTCCGAGAGGGACGAGTTCATAACCACCAGGCTCCAGACGTTCGAGAGGAGCGAGAAGAAGGTCAGGGAAAAGATAGAGGAGCTCAGGGAGAAGCTGAATAAAGAATGAAGGTGTCACAAGAGAATGAAGGTGTCCGCGGACACCTTCCAGCCATTGACACCTTCTGTCCAAAATGGAATGAAAGTGACAAAGTCGAAAGAAACGGCCTGGATAGCGGCTTGGCTGTTTAAGGGGTTGGGGTGATTTGGATGGAAAAGGATGAAATTGTTGCTCTTTTGGAAGAGGTAATGAATGACAGGGGGGTTCCCAGGAACATAAAGAGCTCCTTGGAGGAGTCCATATGTATACTGAACGGGTGCGGGCCCGAAGAAGAGAAACTAGCGCACGTGACCTCCATTCTGGATGACGCCTCCACAGACCCGAACGTCTCCGCGCACACGAGGACCAGGATATGGAACGTTGTCTCCGTCCTCGAGGAGCTGAGCAACCACGGCCAAGCTGCCTATGCGGCCGTCCACTGAGCGCTTATTCTTGCGGGAGCAGAACGCGTCCCGGCGTCTTGTGACACAATAGCTTTTTAAAGTTAAATCCGTTAATTTCATACAGTGATTTATGTTGAGATTGACGGCTTGACTTAATAGAATAAAGCCGTCTTTCCATAATCTGGAGGGGGTTTGATCATGACTATAAGGAATATATTCGCCAAGAGGCCCGATGCAGAGGACACGGGAGAGGGCGAGAGCTATGTTGAGGTCAACGTGATGGATTCCCAGGAGAGGAAGACAGGCACCATGGGAATCCGCGTCGAGAGGCTCACGGAATTCAGCGACACGGATCGTATCCTCAAGCACATAAGGAAGGGCTCGGTCGTCTTCCTGAAGATAAAGGACCTCAGGGAGAAAGACATGGGCGAGCTCAAGCGCGCCGTGGAGAAGCTGAAGAAGACTGTAGTCGCTAACAACGGGGACATAGCAGGCGTGGAGTCAGACTGGCTGGTCATAACCCCGGAGTACGCGGCCGTGGAGAGGGCATAAAAGGATTCTTCAGTCCCTCTATTTCTATTTTATCTAGGTGTTCCTGCCGCTATCCGGAAGAAGTACTATTCGCCGGCAAATTTGAATGTGGTCTTCAGCTTCAAAACCGAGGCAATATCTTTCATCGGCCTGAGGTTGAGCTCACCGGTTATCAAGAACGCTAGCTCGTCGCACACAAGATGGCTATACCGGCCCATCTCACTACACATTCCATCATAATAAGAAATCTCTACTCTGTCTCCTTTTTTGATTCCTCTGTTAGCAAGATAATCTTCCGTGATTTTCATAAAAAGAATATAGGGATAAATTTTATATATCTGTATTGTGCTTAGCTACCTCAGCCTCACCGCTTCCAAATTCTTTGGAGCGAGCGTCTCTGCCCTGAATATCTTGTGCAGGTCCCTGGCCATGTCCGTGGTCTTGTGCTGCTCCCCGTGGTTCACGATTATCCTTTCAGGCCGGGAACCACGGGGAGCAGCACAAGACCACGGACA
>DATEYJ010000095.1:0-5843 GCA_035256265.1 archaeon | reverse complement strand
ATAAGCTCCCCGTCAAGGTCGAAGACCGCGACCCCTGTCGTGGTCCCAGGATCTATCCCAACAATAAGCGGCTTTCCTTCGCTCATTCAGGTAGAATTTAAATCGGAAACTTATATTTGCATCATGATAAAAAAGCCTTCTATCGCTTTCCCTGAGGTCTTCAGTCAATATCTGATTCGCCGCCCACAGATAAGGATAGGCATATTCGACTCTTGGCAGATAAGGTCCTGTATTGTCAATAGCATTAACTAAAAGTTTCCTTATAAGATTCTCTTCCAGAGAACTGATAAGCCTGTCATCTGTCAGCTTTTCCCCAGGCTTATTGTATCCGGATATCTTGTATTTCTCCACAAGTTCCTGCGCTCTTCCCTGTCCCTTGAATTCTTTGAACTCCTCCCTGTAATGGTCTTTGTTCATTCTTTTTCTGGGATTTGTGTTTTCATACCTGTCCAGTATCTTCATTACCAGAGCGAGCATATCCAGGTCTCTTGTCTCCCCGGAAGGTGCAACATTGAATATCTGATGCATGTAAACAATGTATCTTATTGTGCCTTTCTTGTGTGTGAGCTTGTCAACTATATGGCATATTCTTCTCCCGTCCTCTTGGACTTCGTGGTAGAAATTGTAAAGGCATGGTTCTTCGCCATAAATAATCATGTTGCTGTCTTCGCCGCCTTCATGAATAAGTGCTGAAGCACGCGCCGGAGTCTTGAACTCTGTGTCCTGTAGAACATCATATGCAAGTTTTTCCAGTCTTTCAGGATGCCGCATGAACCGCTCTCCTGTAAGCCTGTACTGCCCTTTGTGGATATATCGACTGGCCAGATCATGCGATCTTGGGACAATCATCTCCCGGCTTGCAGGCTCTGGCACTCCCGATATCTCAGAAAGGCTTCTGTCGTCCATATAACCAGAAAGGGAATAAATATTAAATAGGGCATGCTACGCCTTTAATATAAGGCCCTCTTTTAAGCCGCCCGGAACAAGTATTAAATAAATGATGAGAAAACGCAAGTCGAGACTGAGACCTGCCGGATTAAGGCTGACCGGAGAGCAGCAGAAGCTCTGGGGCACGCTCGTCTTCCTTGCCAAGATTCTTGTCCTGTCCCTGCCGCTCTATTTCATCATACTCTTCAGCATCAGCCTTTCCCCTCTCCAGCAGCTTGATGCTGCCGTGTCTGCTGGAATCCTTAGATCCATGGGTTACGATGTGGAGAGGGAAGGCGCATACCTGACCGTGGGAACCGAAAAGGCGTTCTCCTTCTACCTCACAGAGGACTGCACTGCCTGGAAGTCCTTCCTGCTCCTGTTCGCGCTGGTCTTCGCCATGCCTGCAATCGCCCTTAGGAGCAGAATCAAAGGTCTTGCCTTCGGCCTCCCCATCCTGTGGCTCGGAAACCAGGCAAGGATAGTTGGCGTGGTCCTGACGGAGCGCGCCACCAGCGTGCAGTTCGCCATGCTCACGCATGACTACGCCTGGAGGGTCTTCCTTGTGGCGTTCGTTCTCGGGGTGTGGTTTCTGTGGCTTAAGAATCCGGGCCTGGAATTCAGAATCCGATGGCTGGAAGGCGTCAAGAGACGCCTTCTAACTCAGAAACCTGGGATTAGGAGAGTTACCAGAGCCAGGCGCTCTCCAAGGCTTTTAACGAGGAAAGCCAAAAGATAAGCATGAACGTGGACTGGGCAATCGCTGTTTCAGTCTTCTTGGTATTCATCGGTTTGGGCTTCGCCCTCTACTGGGGCCTGTTCGAGACAAACCAGAACCCTGTCCAGGCCTCCCTCGAGAATGTGAATCAGAAGGTCTTGGATTTCCTGGAGGTGGATTCCTGGAGGGTTCCTGTGACCTACAATTCCTCCCAGCCGGAACTGGCTGTCCTCTATCTTGACTTCCCCTGGCCCGAAGGAGCCAGAAACTCCGCAAGAATCCTTGACTCGGGGCTCGAGCTGTCCTGCGTGCTCCAGGGGGACAGGCTCTACTTCGAGGCGAATGTGGATGAAGGTGAGAATAATTTCGACCTGACTTTCGCTAACGTGAGCTCCCCTCTTATGTGCGATTCCACTCTGGAAACAGCAGGCGCGAACCTATCAATCCCATGGGCCTCCGAGAAGTCCGTGCGCATATCCCAGTCCAGGATAAGCCAGATGCTCGCCACGGATTACAGCCGGTTCCGCGAGTCCCTCGGCATAAGCAGGAACTTCCGCGTGCAGGCGGGCACGAGCCTTTACGGCCCCTCGCCTCCCGCATACACGAACACGTACGCGAGGGAGACCCGCTCCATGATCCAGGAGACGGGGCAGCCTGTCACCATAACTATTATGGTGTGGTAGGACAATAGGCTTTTATTTCTAAGCTGTTCTGAATTGTTATGAAAAAGGAAATTCTGATGCTGGATCCTAAATTGATTGAAAATAAAAACTTTATCCTAGGCTTTGCTACGGAGCTTTTGGAAGCCGGATATGAGATATGCGGCGCAGAAAGCCTTGAAATGCTTCATGGAAAGGGAAAAAGCCTTGCTGATTATGAAATAATATTGACGCATACGCCTTACCGTGAGGATGCCAAAAAGATTTTTGAAGAAATGCAAAAAAGGAAGGAATTCAGGGTAATTGTATACGGAGGCAATAAAATAAGAGAATACAACGACCAGGAAATTCTCAGAGTCAGGGATTCCGATCAATGCTACTATTGCTACGTCCCGGAAGAAGGCGAAATACCTAAGCTGATAAAAGAGGGTTGGTAGAATCTGCTTGCTTTTATTTACCCAATGACAATTAATTATCATGAAAGTAAAGCCTGCAGCGCTAGGTTTTCTGCTTGCAATTTTTCTTGCAGTTTCCACTGCATCGGCCTACACCTTAAATATCCGGCTGAACATAAACAACACGGCCAATACGGTCTATATCCCGGGCGTGGGGGAGCAGCCTTCCTCCGGGATCTCAGGAGAGTACACGAACCCTGCCCATTTCTACCTGGCCTCCTATTCGGGAGGCTTCCTGAACGGGCTTGCAGCCAAGAGCGGCCAGAGACTTTCCTTAGGAAGCGATTCCGACTCTCATTTCCTGGAGGTGGAGCAGAACCTTTCCAACAGCAGGATATTCCTCACGTCCACCCAGGGGGACTGGCATGCCATGGACAGTCGCATAAGCCTTATAGAAGCAGGGAAGTTCCTTTCCCAAGTATCACCTTCCTTTGCGTTCCCTCTTGGAGGCCTTTATCCGCTCAGGCTCCTCCTGAAATACCCGAACATAGACATAGCCGGAGACCTGATTCTCGGAAAGGGCCAGTACAGGCTGGTGATAGAGAACAAAGGGCTTTCCGGGGGTAAGCCTGTCGTGGAGATTAGAAAAAGCTGATTTACTCAGGCTCTCTATTCATACAATAAAGAGGACATCCCTCGGTCAGGCCGATATCCTTCTCTAATATTTCCTGTGGTTTCCTGCCTTCTCTGTATGCACGGTATATATTCCCCAGTCTAAGATAATAAGCTGTTATTTGTGATTCAGTCTGCGCTTTCCGTCTTTTCAAATCCCTTAAGAATCCCATAATTTCACCTGTCACTCTTTAGAATTCGTGCATTTAAATACTTGTTGGTAGTGACAATCCCACCATTCCCACCGACCCAAATCACGCATAAAAATCCCCTCCCCATGTAATTATTGGAAGTCGGCGAAGCCGGCTTCTCCGTCAACAATAACAAGGCGAAGATATGAAGAATCTCTGGACCGAGAAGCACAAACCTCTCAAGGTTTCGGGAATAGCGAGCCAGGCGAAAGCGATAGCAGAGTCCCTGGCTTTCGTGGATTCCTTCCAGCCCGGTAAGGCCCTCATGCTCACAGGGCCTGCGGGGGTGGGCAAGACCCTTCTTGTGGAGACAATATCCAGGGAAAGAGGACTTCTCCTTCTCCAGCTTAACGCCTCCGATGTGAGGAGCGCTGAGGCCATAACTGCCTTCTTCCAGGACGCCTCCCGCACCCGCTCGCTCTTCCACAAAGGGAAGATAATCCTTCTGGATGAGGTGGACGGGATTTCCGGGAATGACAGAGGCGCGGCTTCCGCGATAATCCAGGTGATAAAGCAGTCTCTTTATCCGGTCTTCCTGATAGCGAATGACCCGTGGTCCCAGAAGCTCAGGCCCCTCAGGCCCTACGTGAGGATGGTCAAATTCTCAAAAGTGCATGCGGCTTCCATCGAAAAGCGAATGAAGGAGATATGCGAGGCAGAAGGGGTGAAGGTAGAAGGCACGGTCCTCAAGGACCTTGCGAGATGGTCCCAGGGAGACCTGCGCTCCGCCATAAGCGACCTGCAGACAATCGCGCAGGACAAGAAAGAGATATCCTCCCAGGACCTGGAGATCCTGGGATACAGGGAGCGAGAGTCCTCCATATTCGAGATACTTCCCACCATTTTCAAGTCAAGGAGCATAAACGCCTCCCGCAGGGCCATCCAGGGTGCGGACAAGGACTCCGACGAGATATTCTGGTGGGTGGAGAACAACATACCTCAGGAATTCCCGGTAGAGAAGCTGGCGCAGGCATACGACCTCCTTTCAAGAGCGGACATAGTCAGGGGAAGGGTCATGAAGCAGCAGAACTGGAGGCTCAAGGCCGTGATGAGCGACATGCTTTCAGGCATCTCCGTGGTAAAAGGGGAATCCCACGCCCCCCATCACGGCTTCATGATGTACCAAGCTCCCCAGAGGATGCTTAGGATGGGCCAGACAAAGGCAAAGCGCGCCGCTATGGACACCCTCTGCAAAAAGATAGGGGAAAAAGCCCACGCCTCCAAGAGAGTCGTGAAGAGGGATTACCTGCCTTATCTGAGGATTGTTCTGAAGAAGGGTCATCAGCCCACGAAATCGGAATTCTCGGTGAATTTCACGGAGGAAGAGGCTGACCTGATGGTGCATGCTCAGACCCAGCCAAAGAGAAAAAGCAAATGAGCCCGCTGGGAGTTTCGTCCGCTCGGAATATTCCTCATGGGAATAGTCCGGTAAGGGGCTTCACATCATTAGCGACGTACACTGATAATGATGCGATGCCTCTTGCGATATCGAACCCAGATCACAGGATCCGCAATCCCGCATTCTATCCGTTGGCAAGCAAATCCGTTGAACTACGGGCCCATTGTCTTATCTAAAAGAATTTGTTTAATAAATAATCACACGAATATCCCGCTATAATTTTCTTTGGGGTAAGCCCTAGGGATTGGGTTTATACCAGAATCCCCCCGATGAAAGCCAGCAGCCCCAGGAAGTACCCGTATTTTATGAGCCTGCTCAGCCTTGAGAAGTCCTCTTTTTCTTTTGCCCTGTTGGCCTTGGTCATTGAGAGGGCGAAGGCCACGTCAGCTGGTATCACGAAGATGAGGTAGTTCAAGCCCACGAAGCCCAGGAGGTATGGTGCGGGAGAGAGCGTGATGGCAAGGGCAATGGAGACCGCGGCAGTCACAAGGCCCGTCCGCTCCTTGTACTTCAGCACGACGCCCTCCTTCGTGACCACGAACCTCTCGAGCACGTGCTTCTTCACCAGGGACTGCTTCTTGAGAAAAAGGCTCTTGTCGCCCTCTATGTCCTCGATGTCCTTGACTATCTCCCTTGCGAAGATTGTCAATCCGGCAAGCAGGCCGAACAGCAGCGGAAGCTGGGTGTTCCCCACGGCAGCACCTCCGAACAGGAATGTGGAGCCCGTAAGGTACGCCACAGTGAAGTTGCCGAAGAAGGTCTTGTGCTGCAGGCTCCAGGAATACACGATGAGCAGGAGGGAATTGAAGATGGCTATCCCGAAGGCCAGGAGATTCGTGAACGCAGCGAAGGCTATCCCCAGGATGAAGAATCCCAGCGAGA
>DATEYJ010000094.1:0-7005 GCA_035256265.1 archaeon | reverse complement strand
TATTCACAGACAGCGAGCTCGTGGCAAGGCAGCTGAAAGGGTCTTACAGGGTGAAGGACGCGAAGCTCAAGCCCCTTCACGGGCAGGCGAAAGCCCTTGAGAAGGGATTTGAAAAAGTCACATACTCCTCCCTCCCGCGCGGGAACCTCAGGATATGGCTGGCGGACAACCTTGTTAATAAGGTGCTGGACAGCAGGAAAGGCTGAAGGGCATTCACACAACCCACGCCGCCCCCAGGACCAGCAGGTAGCCTATGAGGCAGCCTGCGGAGAGGACTGGCATGGCAGGATAGAACTTCCCTTTTGAAGCCTTCAGGAGCATCAGGACAAGGGTTATGGTGAGGACAGCGGGAAGGATGAGCGTGAGCAGGAAAGCAGAGGCCTTGGGAAGGCCGGAGAGCACGAGCGCCTGGAGGACCGTTCCCGTGAAGAGGAGAGGGAATGCTATGTCCCCGCCTCCCAGGCCGGCTGTGTTGACCTCCTCTGTCTCATAATCCCCTTTCCTGGCCCTACCTTTGGATTTCTCGTACCGGGATTCTATCTCCCCGGATTTCTTGTAAGGGATGGAAAGGCCGGCAAAGACCGTGCTCTTCTGCAGGCCCTTGGCTATGGTGACCATGTGCTTGCTCCTGAACACCGCCCAGTAGTCATATATAGAAATGACAGCGAGCAGGGCAAGCGCCCAGGGCACGCTCAGGAGCGGGACGAGTATGAGGGCCATCCCTGCATAGAGGAAAGGCTCTGTGAGGTTGTGGATGAACACGTTCCCTGCCCTGACTTTCAGGGCTGCGGCTACTACCGCTATTCCCAGCGCCACCATGGCGTCAATCATGACAGCCAGCGCCACCCATATGGTGATGAATACGGTGAAGAAGAAGAAGGCCTTCCATATCCCGAACCTCCCGAACCTTATAACAAGAAGTATGAAGACCGTCCCGAATGCCACGGAGGAGAGAAGGAGTATCAGCGTCTCCGGGCCCTGTATGTCCGGCCTCGGGCCTAATATGGTTTCCTGGTACACAAGGACAGGCCGCCCGAACTCATCCGTTCCGACAGAGAATATGTTGTAGAGCAGGGCAAGGCCCAGCAGCTGGGAGGCCAGGAAAAGCCCGGCCAGGATGAGAGTGACATTCCACGTGTGCTTCATGGGAATAATTGCCGGGCATGAAATAAATGCTTATGCGGTCATCGACTAGGATTATGTATGTATCGGTATGGGCTAAAAATGACAGAATCCGATACTGAGCCCGGCAACCATTTTGGGAAAGTTCAGTATACTAATAAAAGTATAGCAGGCCGCTATCTTATCGAATATTATTCGGGGATGATGAATGCAGCAGGCCCGTGAGCCTACTCCTCGCCCTCGTCCACCTGTATCTTCTTCTTGAGGAGCTTCCCTGCTTCCCTTATGAACTTGCGGACGTATTCCCGATTCGCTAGAATCTGCTGCTTCTGCAGGTCCAGGGTCTTGCCCTTCTTGACAACCTCGCGCATCTTCTCGAGGTCGTGGAAGACCTCCATGTATTTCTCGGAGATGAGGCCCTTCTTCACTAGTTCTTTTTCGAATGCGTGCTTGAGCTGGTTTCCTTCGACGGGCTTGCCCATGGCCTTCAGGACCGTGGCTGCGGTCTCGCTCATTATGGTGTAGGACTTCTCTATCATGTTCTCTCTCTTGAGCACCTCTATCCTGACTATGAGGGACTGCATCTTCTTCACGAAGGCCTTGGCCTCCTTTATCCATCTGTCCACCTCGGCCCCGGTTATGTTCTTTATCCGCTTGTGCTCCACCTCTTTCCGCACCTGGATTATGTCCTCCAGGCTCTTCACGTACTGTTCGTCAAGCAGGTTCATCTTCACCAGGGTCTTCCTGAGGGTGTCCGCGGCGTCAGGCGGCCTGGGCGGGTTCTTGCCCAGGAACATGAGCACGGCCTGGGCGCTCTCAAGCATGGCGTAGTAGAGGTCCTCCACCACCATGTAGGTCTTGGCGTTCTCCACACGCTTTATGCGCTTGGGGCCGCGGTCTATGTATTTCTCCACAGCCTCCTTCGAGGGGCGAATCTCGCCCATCTGGAGGAGCCTCTTTATGGGAAGGAAGATGTCCTTGTCATATACAGGGACGCCCTCGCGTATGAAATTGAAGACTATGGGATGGCCCTCCCTGACCATGCCCCAGAACTCCGTGAGAAGGTATGGCTGCTGGACAGAGAGCTGCTTGGACTGCGCTTTTGCAAATTTGTCAAAGTCCTCCTCCATGCGCTCCTTCAGCTGGGGGGAAATCTTGTGGCGCGTGTCATCCACTATTATGAAAACGTCTATGTCCGATTCGCCTCGGAACTCGTTCCTGGCGGTGGAGCCGAAAAGGACTATGGAGCGGATAAGGGGGCCGTACTTCTTGAGGACCTCCTTCGTGAAGTTCTTGAGTATCTCCACCCTTTTCTCCCTTCCAATCCCTTCTTCCTTCTTTCCCTTGCCTTTTTTGCCTTTGGGTTCATTCTCCTCGCCGGCAGGGAGCGGCTTGTGAAATTCCACGTCCCTTTCCCCCTGCTCGGGCATGGACTCGTCATGCGAGCCTTCAAGTGCCTTGTGGATTCTGGCGTCCTCAGACGTTGGCTGGAAGCGGCTTGCTTGCTTGAAGGCGTCGATGGCTTGAAGGCGACTCTTATCGCCTTCTTCCTTATGTGACGCCTTCTTTCCAGTATCAGCTTCATTCTCTTTTCTTTTTCGGGGCTCTTTCCCGTGCTTAGAAGCAGACTTTCCCTTCGTTTTCCTGGATTTCATGGACATTTTATCACTAATAGATAATGACATTTATCTCTTTATAAGGCTTTCCCAACCCCATCATGGATGGAAGGCGTCTCTTGACGCCTTCAGTCTCCGTTCCGATAGAATTAGTATATTGCAAACAGGAATAAATATGTATTGGTAAGATGCGGCTCGCTTATTGCACATTAGCAGGGTTTTTATATCCATAAGATAATAACTTAACATGGAATTCCGCTCCATCCTCTCATATCTCGGCACAGTGCTGGAAGCGATGGGAATCCTATCGATACTCCCGGTCTTCATAGCATGGATATACGGGGAGAGCACGCACACGCTCTTTTTCATAACGGCCATCATATCCTTTGTCCTTGGGATAGTGCTTGACAGGCGCTTCAGGAAGAAGGAGCTGAACATAAGCTCCGCCATGGTGCTGGCGAGCGTGAGCATAGTGGCCGTCTCTTTTATAGGGGTCATACCGTTCCTGTGGAATGTGAGCCCCTTGGACAGCCTCTTCGAGAGCGTCTCCGGCTTCACCACCACAGGCCTCACCACTGTCAGGCCTGAGAGCCTGCCCTTCTCTCTGGTCTTCTGGCGCTCGCTCACGCAGTGGGCGGGAGGGCTCGGGATACTTGTCATATTCCTCTACCTTGTGAAATCCCCCGGGATATCCTCCTATTACGGAAGGAAGCCCGAAGCGGATGAGCTGAAGAAGAAAGGCTTCATGACCAGGGCCATGCTGATTTACGCCGGGATAACCTTTGCCGGCTTCATCCTTCTCCTTCTGGCAGGCTTGGGCGGGCTGGATTCCATGGTGACGAGCATGTCTTCTGTCTCCACAGGCGGCTTCTCCGCGAAGGACGCTTCCATAGCGGCCTATGGCAGCATATGGGTGGAGCTCATAGTGGCCGTCCTCATGATAGCAGGCGCCACCTCCTTCCTCCTCATGGAAGGGATGACGCGCGGGAGGGTGATGGACTACGTGAAAAGCGCGGAGACCCGGCTTTTCTGGACACTTATAATAGCATTTACCGTTCTCCTATCTTTCGCCATGTTTGACTTGGGTGAGCCTGTCAGGCATGCGCTCTTCCAGACAGTCTCGGCCCTCACGACAGGAGGCTTCACCACGGTCGGGAGCTATTCTGGACTGGCCATGCTGCTCCTGATAGTGCTCATGATGATAGGCGGCTTCTCCGCCTCCACAGCAGGCGGCATAAAGCTCGTGAGGGCGGGGATAATGGGCAGGTCCTTCCCCTGGATAGGGAAGAAGGTCACGCTCCCGCAGGAGGCCATAGTCCCGCTGAAGTATGACGAGCGTGTGGTGAGGGACACAGAGGTCACCACCGTGGCCGTGTTCGTGGCTGTCTATGTCCTGTTCCTTTTCGGGAGCGCCGTGATACTCTCGTTCATGGGCCACGCTCCCCTGGAATCCCTTTTCCAGGCAGCCTCCGCCCAGGGGAATGCGGGCCTCTCCGCCATACCCATGGAGAGCATAAGCCCGCTTGGAAAGGTCATCCTCATGTGCAACATGGTACTCGGGAGGCTTGAGATATTCCCGGTCCTGGGGTTCCTGTACGTGCTCGTGAAGACGAGGTTCGGAAGGAAGGATATAGTGAGCGGGTAGTCAGCATCCCCTCTTCCACAATCCAATCGCCTCAATTAATTCTTTCAGAGTAGGATTCGAGCTGTCCACTTTCCATAGGTCTATGAACGTGAAGAGTTCTGTGTTGGAGATGCAGCCGTTGCATGGATTATTGTCGGATTTGTGGGCGCAAGCCTTCCTCAGTATAATCTGGTCCAGCCAGGTGTTGGCTTCCCTTCCATAGAAAGTGAATGTATGGAGACCTGCTGTGAGGTCCCAGACCATTGGGTCATACTGAGACCACGTGATATTTCCGTTAGGCCCTCTCATGCTCACGTTGTCCCATGCGAAGGAAGCTGTTTGGAGCGTGTCATACGTGTAATTGTCATTACCCTGGGCAGGCTCTCCATCAAGCCCTAAATAGAATGAATCGGCACCTGCCATGTCAGGAAGAGGCGTCAGAATCCTTGCCTCCATCCTGTACCTTCCCGGGGCGCCTATCTGGAAGGTGTACGAGGCTGAGCCCTGGTAGCTGGTGGATGTGTAAATATACTGCCCTCCTGAGGCTGAACTGTTTGAACCTGCCTGCATTGGAGAAACCAGGATTCCTGATTCTGCTTCTATATACTGGTCTGGGAGGAGGTATTGGGAACTGGACTGACAGCTGCCGTCAGCCTGGCATGACTGCCCTGTTGGGCAGCCACACGTTTGGCAATTATTTGTCAGGGTTCCTGAGGAGCAGTATAATGGTTTTGTTGTGGAGCACTGGCTGTATGGTGTCCCGTCTGGGCAGGTCGCAGGCGGTGCGGCTCCATACTCATATGCCCCGTAATCAGGTGCAGAGCCGTACAGTACCCGCGCCCCGTCAGACTTCCTGTAAAGCCATATTGGAGCTCCATTGCTCCAGGTCATTGGGGAGGCGAGGGTTATGGTATTGGTGTCATAGTTTATGGAGGATATCTGGACTGCATTCGTGACCGTGCCTATGGCTATCCAGTCTGGGAACAGGGTCACGCCCCTTGCAAGGTCGGAGCCCCAGATGGCGTCCTGGAAATATCCGGCATCAGCGACAATAAGAGTTTTTGATGATGCTCCCGATCCACTTGCTTGAGTTAAATAGGTTCCTTTATTTATTAACGGGCTGCCCGCACTCAAACCCAAGTCAGGCAAGGTAGTTGACATCGGATTGGATATATCTGGATTTAGGAATAGTGGGTCATCGGTACACTCTTCGCAGTTGTTCTCAACAGTTGAGCAAGACTTTATTCCACCATAAATCACTGGGTAGGAAGTATGATACCTACTCCATTGGGCATGGAATAGATTATTTTTCACAACATTACTATGTATGGTATCGCAACTAGTGCCGTAGAAATACAGTCCTGTGCGATACGCGAGAAGTGTGCCCAAGTCAGCCTCAGGCCCGTAGCCATTGTGGTAGAAGGTATTGCTGTATAGGTAATTATATGAAGACTCTTGTGATATTGATGCACCAAAGCGGGCACCGTATAGGTTATTTGCGTACATGTCATTGTACCTTACTAAATTATGAGAAATTCCCAGAGATAAACCGGAACCACCAGCCCCGGTGTTTAGGTTTGGCCCTCCATATGCTATTTTGAGATTTTCAAGCAAGTTGTAACCAGAATATGCCGGTGTTCCGGTCATAGATACAACCCTGTACCCGCACTTATGGGTGCTGCAGCAATCCGGGTTTTCTTCTGGACAACCGCAAGGATTCTCTGGCGTATCCGCATATAAAGCAGAACACTCGGCTGACGCATACCATGGTTCGTTGTGCATATTAATGTTTCTTATGACATTATATCTGCCTGTGTTCACCCCTAATACATGGTGTCCACCATGGTACATAATGTTGTTTTCTATTGTATTATGGTCACTGGCATCAGTTGAGGCGGTGCCAATCCCCAGCTCAAAAAGCACACCAAGGTCATTAGTGGAACTGTATGACCCATAATTTGAGAAGACATTATCATGTACCCAATTTTGAGTAGCGTTATGATAGATAGTCGAGCCTCTCCAGTCTACACTTATACCATCCAAACCATAATATCTGACTTGATCAAATGTGCAATGATCTACCTCGTTATAACTACCGCCGTCTATCCACATGAACTTGTACATATTGGAAAAGTTTATGCCAGTGACGTGAATATAGGATTTTGTAATATAAACTGCGTGGCTTCTGTTATGCGTTCCAACTACGTGTACGGTTTCGCCAGGGTAATTGCTATATGTAATGCGATGATTCACATCCGTTCCTGAGTTTTCCGGCTTAATGCCCTGTGGATGTGAGAGTGAACCGGCAATATTAGTTTGAGCCGAATCTTCGACGTAACAGGTCTTCGCCAGTATTGAAGCAGCATTAGTTCCGCCCTTCACATAAAGTGTATCTCCAGCAACCATGTTGATATTCGGTCTGTTGAAGGATTTCCAAGGAAGGTCTATGGTCCCCGGATTGTTGTTGTTTCCAAGTTCACAGTCAAGGTAGTACACTGCACCTTGGACTGAGGAAGCTAATAGCGGCAACAATAGAATAACAATTGTAATTTTTGGAAGTTTAATAATCATTAGCACCCCCCTTTCATTAATTATTTATATGTTCCTGCTGGTTAAATAGCACCGCTCTCCAAAGCCCAATAG
>DATEYJ010000093.1:0-3099 GCA_035256265.1 archaeon | reverse complement strand
GGAAGGCGTCTGCAGACGCCTTCAAGCCAGCAATCAAGCGTTTAAATTCTCCTGCCAATACCACATACACAGCGATTTCATGGACTCCAGCTCAGAGGTGGTACAGCATGCAAGAGAACTATAGCGACTTGAGTGAGTCAGTGGAAGATTTCATAGAAAGCAATGGGGTTAGCCAGAAGCCAAAACGGGCAGGAAAGTCTGACAACGTTATTTTCGTGGGGAAGAAGCCCACCATGAGCTACGTGCTTGCCGTGATAACCCAGTTCTCCGAGGGCAATAGCGAGGTCTTTGTCAAGGCCAGGGGGAGGTCCATATCCACCGTGGTGGACGTGGTGGAGGTGGTCAGGAAGAAGTTCCTGCAGAACGTCTCGGTCGCGATAGAGACGGACACGGAAGTCGTGACCGATGAGAGGAACCAGAGGATAAACGTGTCCACCATAAGCGCGAGGCTGTACAAATAAGCATTCTTCAGTTCACCCGATATTCATGTCTTTGCATCAGACAGGATTTTTCTTATAGAAAGGATGTCCTGCTTTGCCTTCTCAATCATGTTTTCATAAACCTTGTCCGGAATCCCGAAAACCCCCTTTATGGAGTCCTTGACTGAAGGATTCCCCAGGGTGCCCAGAATGATATCCATGCTCTTGAGAATCTTTTCTTGGGGCGCAATCCTGAGATGGTCCGCGATTTTCTGCACTTCTATTTTTCCATTGCACAAGGTTATGATGTCCCGCTGGTCCGTGGCCCTCATGGAATTCATCTTGAGGGCGATCAGCATCTCCCTGTCCGCCACTCTCACTTCGGCCGACTCTCTTGTTCCCGAACCCAGAACCCTCCGGATCTCAGAGTTCTCACGGATATAGTCGAAGGAGTAGGCCGTCCCTGTCTGCCTTGCCTGGATTGCATTCACGAGCAAATCCACGCTTACAGGAAGCCCGCCTATCCTTTTCTCGAATCGCATGAATCTGCCCTTGTAGAAAGTGGTGAATTCCTTTGCGTTCGTTGCAAGCTCGAAACCTTCCCCTTCCAGAATACGGGCGAACTCCTTCACGTCTTTCTCTTGGATAACCAGGTCCAAATCCACGGAAAACCTTGGGAATTCAAAGGAACTGGCAGCATAGCCTCCTACCAGCACGAACTTCTGCGGAAGCTTCCTGAGAAGTTCTATGCATAATTGTTCCCTTTCAAGCATTTTCATTTCCTGCCCCCATCCCCTTATAAGCAATTCCATGTTTTTTGTGCAAATACTCTAATGCGGGCTGGTATGTCAATTCGTGCCTCAAGCAGAAATCCACAGTCTCCACCAAGGGTATGACCTTCAAGCCCTCCTTCTCCTGATAGAAAACCTTTTCTGCCGGATGCAAGACGAAGACCTGTCCGTACAAGGTCCTGCTTTCGCCTTCAAAGACGTATTTGATGCCCCTTTTCTGGAAGAACCTTTGCCAAAATACCCTGTCCTTCCTGTCTATAATCACGTTTACGGGCCTGAAGCCGCGGGTGAATCCGCTCCAGTAATACCCGTCCGTCCATATGGATACGGCCGTGCTCTCGGAAAAGGCATACTCCTTTCCCGTCCCCTCCAATACTCCCAAATCAGCCTCCTTTCCTGCCGCGCTCTCGGCAAACTCGGAGGGGCTTGCGGCCGCATAAACCCCGTGCCCAACCCGTTTCAAGTAGCCTTTATTTACCAAATCGTGCGCTATCTTGGGTCCTTGGGACACGGGAAAGGTGGCCCTGAACTGGTCCATGGAGAACGGCTCCTTCCCGAAGGCCTTCCATATCCAGGCATACAATTCCGTGTATCTATCCATAATTACCACTATGGTAATTATTAATTTCCCTATATATAAGCTTTTAACCCATACTTCTCATATGCGCATAACCATCTGCGGCAGCGTGGCTTTCGCCCCCAGGCTCGTGGAAATTCATCACAGGCTGAAAGAGCTAGGTCATGAACCGCTTATGCACGAGAAAATGTTCGGGATAGCGGACGGCACTGCCAGGGAGATAATAGAAGGCGTCAAGAAGGACCATGCTACCGTGAAAAAGGAGCATAATTTCATAAAATTCTGGCATGACCTCATAAAGAGCGGGGACGCCATCCTGGTGTGCAACTTCGACAAGAACGGGATAAGGAACTACATAGGCGGGAACACGCTCATGGAAATGGGATTCGCCCACGTGAACGGGAAGAAGGTCTTCCTTTTGAATCCCATTCCCGAGCAGGTGCCTTATGTGGATGAGATAAGGGCCATGACGGATGTTGTGATAAGCGGGGACCTTAGTAAAATCATGTAGATCTGAGCGCCTTCTCCTTCCCGGACTTTATCGTCCCCGCCACCCTGACCGTCTGGAATATCACCCTCTGATCCCCTATCTGGTGGATGAGGGCCAGAGCGAGCTTGACAGAATCCACGTACTTGGGATCGCACCTGATGAAGCCGGACTGCTCCTTCTGGTTCCAGAGGTTCTTCACGATATGGATGTCCGCCCTCGGGGCCTCGTTATCCCCGAGCCAGTTAAGGATGGAATTCCATACCGCTTCTCTCACGTCCTGGAAGCTGGCGGGCGAATCCGAGTGGAGACGGAAAATGAGGTAGCGTTTCTTCCCGCGCATGCTCGGGGGTTTCTTCAAAGACATAATAAGTATTTGGAGGCGCTTTATTATAAGTCGTAATTCTTTTTCCTGGACTTCAGCCATTCCGTTTCAATCCTGTCCATATCCACTTCCGTGGCAGGAGCCATCTTGGTGTTAAGATATTGCCTTTGCGTGACTGTTCTCATGTAATCAGCCACGCTTTCGAATAGAACGAAGAATGGCATTCCCTTGTTCCAGGTTGCGCTTTCATTCTCCAGAATCGCCCCGTATACCATGTTCCCACTCCTTCCGATTGGAAGGAAGGCTTAAGAGCCTTATGCCTTGAAGTGTTCCTGCACATTTTAATATCAACCTTCAAATAATGCTATGGACTACCGCATGCCTGTCTCCGAGTTCATCTCCCGGGCAGATTCCATGGACCTGGAGGACTTCTACCATAAGCTCCTCCCGAAGCTGGGGGAGCTGGACAGGAAGCACGGGTTCTTCGTCACCCTGGCCGG
>DATEYJ010000092.1:0-5550 GCA_035256265.1 archaeon | reverse complement strand
CTCCCGAGAGGCCTGATTCCGAGATTTTCCAGATTTTCAGGAAGAGGGTCATGGAGACCCGCGTGGGCCTTGTGTGCGCGAACTGCGGCAAGTGGGCCACCATCTATGCAGTGGAGGACCTTCCGTCCAAGGTCCGCTGCCCCATATGCGAGGCAGGCCTGATATCCGTGGTCCCCCACAAGTACATCCTGGAGGCCCAGGAGCTCGCGAAAAAGGCTCTCGCAGGGAAGAAGCTCAAGGACTGGGACGCGAGGCACTGGGACATGATGGGCAACTCCTCCTCTCTGGTGATAGCCTCAGGCAGGAACGCGGTCATAGCCCTGGCAGGCAGAGGCATAGGGCCCAAGGCGGCAAGCCGCGTGCTGGCCAAGCCCTTCAAGACGGAAGACGAGCTCCTCGCGAACATCCTCCACGAGGAGCAGAACTACGCCCGCAACCGCAGGTTCTGGAGGGATTAGGATAAATTACTTCCTCACATCATCTTATTATGAGAAAGCTTGAATGTATGTACCTTGATGCATTATCGCTTCCCGGACTTCTGATGAGCAAGGAGAATAACGCAAAATACCATTTGTCCCATATATGCCCAAGATGCCCACGTGAAAGGAAAAAGCTAAGGCAGATAGACGGCATAGATGAATGCTGGTGGAAGCACAACTGGGAAAATGGAAACTTTGGTATCTCTAAAAATTTCGGATGGAGGAATTACTTAAGGCAGTATTTTAGCTCTTTCCAAGAGTGAAGAATCCCAGCGCATCCGTCCTCTCATCTCCACAGGGCTGACAGCGCCCACGCAAGCCCGTACAGGAATATCCCCACGAAGGTGTCCACTATCTGCAGGATGAGGTTCCCCGCGTCTGCCACGAACCCTATCAGGGGAGCGATTATCACAAGGATGGCTGCCATGAGGATGAGCCAGAGGAATCCCTTCCCGGCCTTCTTGGGGCTGTTCACGAAGCCGAAGACCGCTCCCGTGATTAGGCCTCCGATGTGAGCTATGTGCGCGACATCCCCGAACCCGGGCTGGGAATAGGCCACCAAGCTCTCCGTGATTATGTATAGCACGGCCACGAGGCTAAGTGGGAGCGGGAAGACGAATATGAAGACTTTCTCAAGCGGCTTCCACAGCATGGCCGCCCCGAGCAGCCCGAATATCGCGCCTGAGGCTCCCACAACAGGGACCGGGCTCGTGAACAGGAATGCAAGGCTTCCGAGGAGACCGCTCGCGAAATAGATGGAAAGGTACCACTGCGGCTTCACCTGGCTCTCCACTATCCTGCCGAAGACGAAGAGGCCCAGCATGTTGAAGAACAGATGGGACGCTGAGGCATGCAGGAACATGCTCGTGACCCATCTCCATATCTGGGCGGCTGTGGCCTGAGAGAGCGAATATCTCTCGAACGTGCCATCCCGCACATCCTGCGGGGCGGAGAAGACCAGCAGGAAGACAATCACGTTCAGGAATATGAGCAGCCACGTGATTCTGTACTTCATTCCAGCCTTCTCTTCCTTGGCCATGTTTTTATTAGAATCCGGGACAAATAAATATCATGAGAAAGCTTTCTGATTCAGAGGCCCTGAAGCTCGCGGCCAGGTACAAAATCCCTCTGGCCAAGACCTTCCTCGCGAAGAACGAGAAGCAGGCAGTCCTTTTCGCAAAAAGGCTCAAGTATCCTGTGGCCCTTAAGATAGCCTCCCCTGACATAGTGCACAAGGTGGACTCAGGCGGGGTCATCCTGGATGTGAAGGACGAGAAGTCCCTGAAAGAGGGCTTCCAGGCCATCCTCAGGAATTCCAGAAAGAAGAACCGCAAAGCCAGGATAGACGGGGTTTTAGTCCAGCAGATGGCTTCCGGAGACACAGAGCTTATCATAGGGGCAAAGACAGACCCCCAGTTCGGGCCTGTGGTGATGTTCGGCCTGGGAGGCATCTTCGTGGAAGTGATAAAGGACGTTTCCTTCCGCCTTGCCCCCATAGAGCGCAGGGAAGCCCAGGAGATGATAAAAGAGATAAAGGGCTACATAATCCTCCAGGGCGCGCGAGGCAAGAAGCCCGCGAACATAAAATCCATAGAGGATTTACTTCTCTCCGTTTCGAGAATGATATGGTCCACCAAAAAGATAAAGGAGATTGACCTCAACCCGGTGTTCGCTGACGAGAAGAGATGCGTGGCGGTGGATATGAGGGTCATGGTGGAGTGATTTTTAAATAAGAACATTAATAATAAACTATGATTAAATTATTACTTTTGATAACACTATCCTTGCTTTTGTCAGCTGGAATCACGTCTGCAACAAACTACTATGTGGATTTCCAGAGCGGAAGCGACAGCAACAGCGGCCTTTCGACCTCAACGCCATGGAAGCATTCCCCCGGAGATTCTGGAGCGGAAGGTATCCCAGCTAGTCTCGATCTTACCGCCGGCAACACCTATTGCTTTAAGGGTGGAGTTATCTATCAGGGGCAAATTGCTGTTGATGGCGTTGGTGGAACTTCTGGCCATCCGGTTGTTCTTGATGGTGAATGTGCGGGATTTGGAACAGGCAAGGCAAAGATAACTCACTCAAGAGCGACCTCCACTTCCTGGACTCAATGCCCATCTGCGGCAGCTTGTGGAAACAATCCAAACTACGCACATATCTATTATATGACTCTTCCTGCGAATGTTGTGACTCTTGACCCGTGGTTTGAGAATGAGGTACTCCTACGTCTTGCTCAAGACCCTAATTCCCCTAGAGCAGTTCAATGGAGTCGGACTGAGTATTATGATTGGGTTCCATATGCCCAGACGAGACTGACAGGCACAACTCATGATTGGACTGGATATATAAAAGACTCTGGTCGCTTTACCTCAAGTGACTCAAGCCACTACAATGGAACGTTGATACAGGTTCATGTTTCCGGTAATACGATTGAAAGAATGCCTGTTGCTGCATTTTACCCTGCTACAGATGAAGTTAGTTTTTACTTGGATGAGGAGGTTTTTTACACAAGCGGTACTTCTTACGCCATGCTAAACCATCTTGACTATCTTGATGAGGCTGGAGAATTCGTCATAGACGAAACAAACGATAAGATATACCTTTGGCCTTATGCTGGGGGCAGTCCTGCGAACATCAGGTACACAACGGGTTCAGATAATTATGTTTTTACTCTAGGCACGAAAAATTACATTACAATCCGAGACTTTGATATATTTGGTATTAGACATGGAGCTTTGTGGGGTGGCACTTCAAGTGGCCCAAATGTTTATGGATTGATTTTCTCAGGGAACAATATTCGTGAAGGAGGTAGACCGAGCAGTTTTAGTGGGACTATCTATGCTTATTATTTATTTGATGCTGCTATAACAGGAAATGCGTGGTATAACCTAAGAGATAGACGTGGAGCGACTCTTGTTGATGGTAACAACGTTTCTCTCAGTAAAAACACATTAGATTGGATAGATGGGACAGGCCTCTTTTTTATGGGAGTTACAAACTCCTTGATGGATGGGAATATTCTTACTAATTTCTGCGGTGCTCATGGCAATGGTTTGAGTGCTTATTCAGGAAGTCATAATACAACCTTTTCCAATAATATATTACGGGTAAGTATATTTGGAATCACATGGCAAAACTCGAATGATATTACTATTATAAATAATATTGTGGATGCTATGGGATGCAATGGTTGCTACCTGACTCAAGGTGGGTCAACTGCTGTCAATGGAACCTTGAAAATTATACATAACACATGGGTTGGATCAAGTTATGCTAATACCATCAGCGGCTTGTCAGCTTTTCCTACCGCCATTGTAAAAAATAACATTTTCAGCGGTTCTGATGTTGACACTGGCCCCAACATGAACTATAACTGTTGGCTTCGTGATTCTACCGCCGGACCTCATACCGCAGAGGGAGATAGGACTGAATATGGCGGGGAAACTGCTGTATTTGTTAATTATGCCGGGGCAGATTATAGGCTCAGAGAAACAACCGTATGCAAGGATAATGGAGCAGATGTTTCTTCCTATGGTGTAACCACTGATATTGTTGGAACGTCCCGCCCTCATGGTTTAGGATGGGACATAGGCGCATATGAATACGTCTCAGGCTCCCCCACTCCTGTGAACGGCCAGTGCGGAGCAACCCAGAACTCCTGCACCGCAGGCACTCTTAATGATATAGCCGATAATTCCACCCACTACCTTTGGCAGTGCACAGGTCTGAACGGGGGCACCACAGCCTCATGCAGCCTTGCAAAGCCATCCGCATATTGCGAGAACACCCAGTGCGAATCCGGGGAGACATGCTCCACATGCCCCGGAGACTGCCCCACTCCTGGAGGCCAGGTGTGCTGCTCAGGAACCCTTTATGCAGGTAACTGCTGCTCCAGCTCTGACTGCGCCTCAGGCCAGGCCTGCACAAACCACCAGTGCGCGCAAGCACAGACAAACATGCTCACGAACGGCGGCTTCGAGTCAGGCTTCACAGGGGGCCGCGCAAACAACTGGTCCCTTGCAACTGACGGAAGCGTCACCTATTCCCTTTCCCAGGATGCCGGCTACCAGGGCTCTGCCCAGAGGATAGACATATCCGTCCCGGGCACGTGGGGGCTCTTCCTCTACCAGATCCCGTCGTTCGAATTAGGAAAAACCTACACATGGTCGTTCTGGTACAGGACGCAGGGCGGGGAGCTATGGACGGAGATAACCAACGGTCCCAGCACCCAGAGAGTTCTGGCTCTCCGGCTCCCGGACACAAGCGGGGAGTGGAGATACCACAGCATGAATTTCCAGTACAACAACTCGCTGGCCACCCAGATGAGGTTCTATACCAATTCCCAGGGCTCATACTGGATAGACGATGTCTGGCTTGCCTTGTGGTTCCACCGCTCGGACACCAGCCAGGACGGCTGCGTGGACAGCATAGAGCTCAGCGCGTTCATAGACCTCTGGTACCTGGACAGCTCCAATCCCACTCTGAAAGAATTGATTGAGGCAATCGGGTTGTGGAAGAGGGGATGCTGACATGAAGAAAAGCATTCTGTTTTCAATGGTCATGTTTTCCGTTTTGTTGTTAGTTGGTCCTTGCTCTGCCCGGGCTGCCACGACCACCTCTATAACTCAATATGGATTCACTTGGAATTTCAATTCTGCTGTAGAGTATGGTCAATTCGTCAACGGCGACTATTGGGTGGTAGGTCCGGTCGTTATTACCAGCATTACTCCAAGTTTTGATGGAGCAAATTATGGATGGGAAGTTAATCCCGCCTTGGGACAGACAACAGGATTACAAGATAAATGCACTTCATATGAGTTTCCCATTGATCTCAGTAAAATGCCGTCCCTTCCTTATACTGCACAGCCGGGAAGTTCGATAGTAAAAGCATCTCCATCCGCAGCAATGCTTGCAGGAGGTTCACATCGTGTTTGTCTCCAAGCTGCTGCTGTGCTTACCGTACTGGCATCTGCTCCCGCTGCCGATGCGTTTAGGCCATCATATATCGGTACATGGAAACAACTTTATTATTATAGTGATGTCAGAACGGAATTACTTCCATCTTTTT
>DATEYJ010000091.1:0-3738 GCA_035256265.1 archaeon | reverse complement strand
CCGGGAAGATAAAGTGCAGGCTCTGCAAGTCCAAGAGGCTCAGGCCCATACACAAGGAGGCAAAAGCTTAATTTGCGAATTTCTGTGAAACATTTCTGCGATTATTTAAGCAGGAAAATATAATAATAAAATAAGGGATGTTCTATGGGAATAAAGGCTTACAAGAGAGGATGGCATCACACGAAAACAAGGGGAAGGGAAGGCACGATCGTATGCAGCTTCTGCGGAAGGAAGGTCCCCAAGTACAAGACGTTCCCTGTCCAGAAAGGGTTCAGCATAACGGACCCACTTATCAGGAAGGAGCTTGGGAACCGCGACAGGAGGGAGCTCAACCTGTTTTCGAGCACGATGCATGCGTGCCCCGCCTGCGCGAGGCACAGGAATATAGTGAGGAAAAAAAGGCAGTATTAGATTCTCCCCGAATCAATTTTGAGAGATGGATTACCTTGGCGGTGTTAAGGAATTTGTATACCCTCTGGCAAGAGGCGTGGGAAGCTATTTTTCGGGAGAGATAGCTCTACATTATCTTGATTCTGAGGATTTTGGTTTGCAGAACGATCCGGATCAGATTGAGCTTGAACTGGGGAGAGGTGTGATGAAGAATCCGACCACTGCCAAGGCTGCGCTTGATATGGAATATGGGGAAGAAAGAACCGGTGACATGGCAGGGAGTCCCGCTATTCTTGATGTGTACACTCCCGCCCTGAGGATGCTGAAAGCGATAGAACAGGCAGTGACGGAAACGGTTTGAGCGTTTAGAAGGCGACAATTATTTGAAATGGGACTCTTGTCGCCTTCCATCCAGAATGGATTTTTTAGCTATCAAGACAATATCTATTCATGAACCTTGTTGAGTGGTACAGGAGCCTTTCTGTGAGGCTTTTCGGGAAGGCTGCAGCCAAATCCGTCACCGGATTCTCCTCGCTAAAGCCCCACATTGCAGGGGCGGGCATGAGCATACTTCTGGAGACATGGATATCCATGGTCTACCTTACGACCATCGTTGTCTACTTCCTCTCCCTTTTCGCGGTGCTTGCGATAAGCGCCTTCGTGCCATTCGACTCCATCACGTTCCTCTACATGGTCATCTTCCTCCCTGTGATGGCGGCCTCGATGGCGTTCATGTTCTTCTACGTCTATCCTGTGCAGAAATCCTCCCATATCAGGACCTCGATTGACAACAACCTACCATTCGCTCTTGCGCACATGGGTGCGATATCGTCCTCGGGAATACCTCCCGAGTTCATGTTCGAGATGCTCATGGGCTTCAGGGAGTACGGGGAGATATCCAGGCAGGCCGGGCTGGTGGTGAGGAACATAAAGACCTTCGGCATGAGTTCCGTGAACGCTATAGCCGAGGTCGCGAGAAGGACACCTTCCCCCTCATTCAAGCAGGTCCTGATGGGAGTCCAGTCCACCATAGAGAAGGGAGGTAACCTCACGCAATACCTGGAGGAGATGGCCAACCGCGCGCTTTTCGAGTACAGGATAAAGAGGGAGAACTATCTCAAGACGCTTTCCACATATGCGGACTTCTATACGGCGGTCCTCGTGTCCGCCCCGATAATGATGATAGTCGTCCTGGCGGTCATGAGCATAATAGGCGGGGACATAATGGGCATGGCTGCAACGGACCTGATATTCCTTATGACCTGGATGATAATCCCCCTGGTTAACATCCTGTTCATAGTGTTCCTGGAGGTTTCTTCTCCGGGCTCGTGATTTGCTCGTTTTCCTTCTCAGAAGTGGATTGTGCACTCTTCTGCTTTTCTGGAGACTTGGCGGCCGGCTTCCTGAGGGAAGGGACTTCCTCCTTTTGTTCAGGTTCCGGCTTCTTTTTTTCTTCGGCTGGTATTTCCTTGGGGACAGGATTTTCCGGGCCTTTCTTGGAAAAAGGGTTCTCGTCCTTTTTCAGCCACGACATCACAAGCGGCTTGTCCTTGTAGTACATGTTTATGACGTCGCATACGCCTGTGAAATCCGCTATCTTGCGCTTCCGCATCCATGAGAGCACGGCCTTCCTGTCCCTGAACTCCGAGATTGTCCTGTTCAGGTCCACGCCCTCCGAGAACGAAATCTTCTGGAGGAGGACGGACTCCTGTATGCTTGACTGGAAGGAGTCCTCTGAGGGTATCCATGTGAATACCTTCTTCGTGTGCGCAGTTCCTGCGTGCGCATCCACCGACTGCACCTCCGCGATCTCCTTCACCCTCCTGGCTGACTTGCCCTTCTCCCTCGCGTTGGTCATCACGATCACCACATCCAGGGATTCTATGAGGGATGGGGAGAGCTCTATGGGCGGCGTCTCGAGCCTCTTCATCACGTCCTCTATGGAGCCTGCGTGTATCGTCCCTATTGACGCGTGGCCCGAGGCCATGCCCTGGAACATCACGTAGGCCTCCCTGCCCCTCACCTCTCCCACGACCACGTAGTCCGGGTTCTGCCTGAAGCTCTCCTTCAGGAGGTCGAACAGGTCCACCTCGCCATACCTCTTTCCCGTGGCCTCGGGTATTCCGAAGCCCTCCCTGGAGACAGCGGGTATCCAGTTGTCGTGCGGGAGGCTTATCTCGCGAGTGTCCTCTATGCTCACTATCTTCTCCTCCCTGGGTATGAACATGCTTATGGCGTTCAGGAAGCTTGTCTTCCCTGTAGACACCCCTCCGCATATGAGGATGGAGAAATTGTGCTCTATGAGCAGCCAGATGTAGGCCATCATCTCCTCCGAGACGGTTTTCATTTCTACCATGTCCACAGGGGAGAAAGGGTTCTTCCTGAACCTCCTTATGGAGAACGTGGGGCCCTTGGTGGTCACGTCCTTCGCGAAGGAGGCCTGCACCCTGGAGCCGTCAGGAAGCCTGCCATCCAGCAGCGGGGTGGCGTAGGAGATGTATCTTCCGCACCTCTCTGATATCTTCACCACGAAGTTGGAGAGCTTGTCAGGGTCAGAATAGGCTATGCTTGTTTCCAGGGAGCCGAACTTCTTGTGTATTATGTAAATCGGGGTGTTCAGCCCGCTGCACCCTATGTCCTCTATGTAAGGGTCGTACATCATGGGCTCTATCTCGTTCAGCCCCACGAAATTCCTCACAAGGTAGTAGACGATCTTCGCGTACCTGTCCGCTGAGACGGACATGTTCATCTCTGCCAGGACCTTCTGTATCTTTGACTGGAGGTAGCTTATGGCCTCCTCCGTGTTCTTGAGCACGGACATCTTTACGTCTATCACCTCCATCAGGGCCTCCTCTATCTTCCTGAGCGTCCCGGAATCGTCCGCATCCATCTCCGGCTCCTGTACCTTGTAGACAAGATTCTTCTTGTTGGGATCCCATGATATCCTCGCGAATGCGAAAGGCTCTATCAGGGGGTAGGTTATTTCCGTCTTTGTTATGTCGGAGAAAGAGGGTATCACTATCAAGCCCTTCGGCTCGGCCATTGATATCACCGGATACTGGGCATCCTGCCTCTTCTGGGTTCTTTTGATCCTCACCATTTTATGAACGCCTCTTCCTTTGGATAGACGGTTATGCCGTTCTCGTCTATCTTGTAGGGGTGAAGCTTTTCCGAATGGGCTGAGCCTCTGATCTTCCATACCTGGAGCGCCCTGGAGAAGGCCGACTGCAGCCTCTCGTAATAGAGAACTATCACGCCGTCCGAGACGAACTCCTCCACCCCGTACCTGGATATCCCCTTGCTTCCCGGGACTATCTCGGAGGATATGAGCGCCGTGCAGTTGAGCTT
>DATEYJ010000090.1:0-2535 GCA_035256265.1 archaeon | reverse complement strand
CAGCCACTCCTTCGACCGCCTACGCTGTCGCTGAATCCTGCTACCCGAACATATGCGGCCAGTCCCAGCAGCAGCTTCCTAGCGGCGGAACCGGCACCACAGGAGGCACACCAGGAACAACCCAACCAGTGTGCGGCAACAAGAGGTGCGAGACCGGCGAGAATTCGCAGAACTGCCTGGCAGACTGCCCTGCTGAGGCAGAGCCGTTCACGGTGAGGACAGGCATCACGAACATCCGGCTCAGGCCAGGAGACAAGGCCACATATCCGTTCTATGTGACCAACCTGCTGAACAAGAACATAAAGGCCGAGATATCAGTGGCAGGCCTTGAGAACTACTTCACCTTTGAGAAATCCTCCCTGGAGATAAGCCCCAACACCACAGCCGTGACCAACGTCTATGTGACAGTCCCGGAGACGGCTGAGCCCGGGACATACATAGGGACGATAACGGTCTCCGCGGAAGGCAAGACCAAGGACATCCCATCCACCATGGTGATAAGCCTGGAAGGGAGGAGCCAGCTCAACATCATAGTGAAGATTCTGGCGAAGAGGGTGGAGCCGGGGAATGACCTCAAATACACGGTCACGCTCACCAACATAGGCTTCGGCGACAACCTCACGGTAAACATGATTTACACAGTGAGGAACGCCCAGACAGAGGAGACGGTAAAGCAGGAGAACGAGATTCTCAATCTCAGCCTTGCCACAGGGGACTCGCACATAATGAACAAGGTCATGGGAATAAAGGAAGATGACCCTCCGGTGGGCCAGTATTACCTGGAGGTCACAGCGGAATTCGGCCAGAGGTCAGTCAGCGACACCGAGACCTTCGAGGTCACGCAGGTGTTCTGGGTGACGCCTCTGGGGCAGTTCGCCACATGGTTCGCCATAGTGGGTGCGATAATCACCATAGCCTATTACGAGAGGAGGAAATACACCAAATGGAAGATGAAGAAGTCCAGGTACATCTTCCCCGTGAACTACTCCAAAATCCCCCAGCAGACGGACGAAGCCTTCTGGATAGGGAAGATAGCGGAGACAGAGAAGAAAGCCTGGTTCAACCCGAACGACCTCTCCACACATGTCCTCATAGCCGGCTCCACAGGGTCAGGAAAGAGCGTGGGCGCCTCCATCTTCATAGAGGAGGCCCTGGAAAAGAAGATCCCCGTTATAGTCTTCGACCCCACGGCCCAGTGGACGGGCTTCGTGAAGCAGTGCGAGGACGAGAACCTGCTCAAATACTACAGGCAGTTCGGGATGGACGAGAGGTACGCGAAGCCCTACAAGGGAATGATATTCGAGATAACTGACCCGCACGTGAGCATAGACTTCAAGAAATACATGATACCCGGGGAGATAACCGTCTTCACCATGAACAAGCTCGGCCCGGGGGAGTATGACGTTGCCGTGAAGAACATAATAAACGCCATATTCAGGACAGGATGGGAGGAGTCCACCAAGCTCAAGATGCTCATGGTGTTCGATGAAGTGCACAGGCTTCTGGAGAAGTACGGGGGGATAGGAGGATACCTCTCCCTTGAGCAGGCATGCAGGGAGTTCAGGAAGTGGGGGATAGGCATACTCATGTGCTCGCAGGTGCTGGCAGACTTCAAGGAGGCCATAGCAGGTAATGTGCTCACTGACATACAGCTCAACACGAAATCCCTGATAGACATAAGGAAGGTCGAGACCAAGTACGGATCCGAATATGCCACCAGGATATCCAGGCAGGGAGTGGGTGTGGGCATGCTACAGAACCCCAAATATAACGAGGGCAAGCCCTACTTCGTGCAGTTCCGTCCGACCTGGCACAACCCACACAAGATAACGGACGAGGAGATGGAGTTCTACAAGGAGTTCGCGCAGAGGCTGGAAGTGATAGAGCAGAAGATAGAGTCCATGAAGAAGTCCAAGCGGGACACCTCAGACCTGGAGATAGAGCTCAAGCTCGCGAAGGACAAGCTCAAGCAGGGGCGCTTCCGCATGGCCAAGATATACATAACCTCCCTGGAGGAGCACCTGAACATAAGGCAGGAGGGGGGAAGGTGACCACGGCAAAACCATTAAAATGCCTGCCGCTTTGGTTATTGACAAACAACAGGAGATAGACACATGAAAATGCAAAAATGCAAATCAGAATTAAAGATTATTATAATTTCTCTTGCTGTCTTTTCCGGGGTTTTGTTTTTCGCCAAAAGTTCTTTTGCTCAAAAAGCAACTGTAGGCGCCTATTATTTTGAAGGATGGACAACACCAGGTTACTCTTATCATCTAACTCCCAGCCTTCTGAATAACTTTACTGAACGAATGCCTCTTTGGGGATGGCATGATGATACAGTAGCAATCATGGAGCAGCAGATCGACCTGGCCGCAGACCACGGCATTTCCTTTTTTGCCTTTGATTGGTACTGGGAAGACGACGGCGGTCCGATTAACATACCGGGAATCGAGTCTGAGCCTATAAACCAGGGCTTGCAATTATACCTCCAGGCAAGCAACAAGAATCGCCTCAAGTTCTGCCTCATGATAGCCA
>DATEYJ010000089.1:0-2877 GCA_035256265.1 archaeon | reverse complement strand
TTTCACAGCTTCCGAGCGCTGGGGGGTGTCAGTCCCGACTTCCTGCTTCGTGAGGGACTGGAATTCCCTCTGGTGGGGGGTGAGTACAAAGGGCCTGTTCGCGAGGAGCGCGGGGTTCTGGGAGACCGCATGGATGGCGTCCGCGTCAATCACGCAGGGGATTTTCACCTGTGCGAGGAGGGAGCGGACGAAAGTAAGTGTTTCATTCCTCCTTTCTATTCCCCCTCCTATTATTATGGAGTCTGCGCTCTTGGACATTTCAAGTATGGCTTTGAGATGGCGCGGGTGGAGGTAGTCGCCTTTCAAGGGTTCGGTTATCATGTCAGGGGAGAATGAGGCGATTATGTTCGCGGCGCGCTCGGGCGCGGCTATGGTGACGAGGTCCGAGCCTGAGCGGAAGGCGGCCAGGGCGGCGAATGCGGGGGAGCCTGAATACTTGCGTGAGCCGCCTATCACGAGCACGTGGCCGAAGTTCCCTTTGTGGCTCCAGTCAGGCCTTCTCGCGTAGATCTTCTTCAGGATGTCCTTCGAAACGATTTGAGCTTTCTGGTCCATATCATCCTTCGATTAGTTCATTGGAAGGTGTCAGCAGACACCTTCATTCTATTATCGTTCCCTTGAATTTCTTCCCTTCCAGGAAATTCTTCAGGTTGGAAAGGTTCTTGCCGTTCATTATCACGACTTTGAGGCCGAGCTTCTGGGCCTCCCTGGAGGCTACCGGGTCGAAGGGCGCATTGATCCCGGGGCTCCATTCGTTCCCTATTATGCGCCTGAAATCATCCCATGACAACCTTTCAAACGGTTTTGCACTTTTGTCAAGGTCCGGATCCCTGTCGTAAACGTAATCTATATCGCTTAAGTTTATGATTGTCCGGGACTTAAGGTTTTTTGCCCACATGACTGAGTCATAGTCCGTGCTGTGGCCCGGCTTCCATCCTGTTGCTATTATGACACTTTTTGTTGTTTTAATCGTCTCATAATAGTTTCTAAGCACAAGAGGGTGCGCGACTTCGCGGAATGTTGTATGCATGAGCTGTGCGTTTAGCCTTGTGGAATGTATGCCAAGCCAGTCAAGGTCTTCTTGTGTCGGTTTGGTGATTTCTTTCGCGGCCTTCTGGTATTTCCTGCATGTCCTGCCTCCGCCCACGATTATTATGAATTTCCGACTTTTCAAGTGGGAGATGATGAGCGAGCGGAACTTCTTCAGGAAGGGGACGTCTATCTCTTCCGGAACCACGAGGGAGCCGCCCAGGGAGATTATCGCATATTCGCTCATATGCATCCTTTCTGATTGAAGGTGTCATCGGACACCTTCCAGCCAACGACACCTTCTTTCGTTATATCCACCTCTTCCTCTTGAAGTAAAAGGTCATTCCAATCGCTATGACCGCCATCAGGGAGAGGACGATATAGTACATGATGTCAAAATGCGATTCGGGGATGTTCAGGTTCATGCCATAAATCCCAGTGAGGACCGTGAGCGGGAGCATTATGGTCGCCACTATCGTGAGGGCCTTCATGACCTCGTTCATGCGGTTGGAGACCATGGAGAGGTGGACCTCCAGGGTGTTGGACAGGATTTCCCTGTAGTCGTCTATGGACTCGTTTATGCGGATTGTGTGGTCGTATATGTCGCGGAAGTAGGCCGAGGCAGAATCGCTTATGAAGGGGAAGCTCTTCTGCGTGAGCATCAGGACGACCTCCTTCTGGGGGCCCACCCTTTTCCTTATTCCCATCATCTCCCTTTTTAGGCGGAAAAGACGGCCGAGGACCTTGTGGTCTATGTTCCTGTAAACCTCCTCCTCAAGCTCGTCTATCTGGTCCTCTATCTCGTCCAGGACAGGGAAGTAAAAATCCACTTCCGCGTCCATCAGGTGGTGGAGGAGGAAGTCAGGGCCTTTGGAGAGAAGAGACTGCAGGCGAGGCCTGTCTGATTTCAGGGAATCGAAGCTTGGGATTTTTTCCTTGTGAATCGTGAGCAGGAAATTCTTCCCCAGGACAAAGTTCATCTGGAAAGCGATAGGACTCTTCTTCCCTGAATGCAGGCCGTAAGTGATGATGAAGATGTATTCCTGGAACTGCTCGAGCTTCACGCGGTTCCCTGTCTTGGAAACGTCCTCGAGGGTGAGGGAATGGAGGCGGAATGATTTGGCCAGGCTGCCAAGATTCTGTTTTGAGGGGTCCGTGACATCGACCCAGATTCTCCTGGAGGTGCTGAGGCTTTTCGCGGGCTTTATCCCTTTATCAAGAACGAATGCTTCTATCATATACTCCCGCCTGAAGGCGGTTGCGGCTGGAAGTTGGTTGCTGCCGACTTCTTTCTACTGTTCCGCCTTCTCTCTTTAATCTCCTTTTAGCTCACATCGTCGATTTGCGCCTTCTGCAGCTTCCCGGAATAGTCAAAGTAGACTGTCTTGATTTCTGAAAACTCATCCAAAGCTGTCCAGCCGGCCTCTCTGGTATTGCCGGTCTGCTTCACGCCACCGAAGGGAAGGTGTACCTCCGCCCCTATCGTGCTGGAGTTCACATAAGTTATGCCGGCCTCTATCCCCTCTATGGCCTTGAATGCGCTCCTTATGCTGGAGGTGTAGATGGAGGAGCTTAAGCCATAGGAGACGGAATTCATGGTCTCTATCGCTTCCGTGAGGTCCTTTACGGATATTATGCAGACCGTGGGGCCGAATATCTCTTCCTGTGCGATTTTCATGTCGTACGTCACGTCCGTGAAGAGGGTGGGCTGGTAGAAGAACCCCCTGCCTGGAAGAGGCTTTCCCCCGCAGAGGAGCTTGGCGCCCTCCTTCACACCGAGCTCTGTGTATGAGTGGACCTTCTCCCTGGCTTTCTGGTTTATGAGCGGCCCGACATCGGTCTTTGGTT
>DATEYJ010000088.1:0-3911 GCA_035256265.1 archaeon | reverse complement strand
CTCGGGAGCGACTATCTCATACTTGCGCATGAGGTCTGCCTCCGCGAACGGGGAAAGGCCAACCTCTATACGTATTTTCAGCTTCCCGGAATTCATGTCTGAAAGGACTTCTTTCGCTCTTTCCAGGTCCAGCTTCTCGTGGAACACCTCGTTCAGGGCCTCCCTGTATGCGGGAGTCCCCTTGTAGGCTTCCGCCACCTTCTTTATGTAGCCCTTCCCATATTCTGCTTCCTTGTCTATTATGCCGAAGCGCTTGGCCACGTGGATGAACCTCCATATGAACAGCTCGGTGTTCGGGAGGATGGAGAGGAGGATTGGTTCCATCATCTGGGGCTTCATGTTTTTGAAGGTTTCCACGGCCTCGCTCCAGTCAGAGGATTTCTGCAGCTTCAGGATTATGCGGTAGGGGTCGGACTGCAGGCCCACGGAGCCTGTCCGTGTGGTGAGCAGGGCCGCGAGCACGCGGCCTATGGTGTCGTTCGCGAGGGAGCCCCATGGGGCGTGGATTATGAGCCATGCATCCTCCACGTCTGAATAGTGCTCTATGAGGATATGGGACTCGTCCGGGACAAAGCCCCATTTGGACTGCCTCTTCACGTAGGAGAGCATCTTCTCCGCCACGTCCTTTGTTATTGGGAGGGTTGAGGTGAGGTGCTCTATAACTTTGGAATCCGGGAGGGTAAGCTTTCGGGAGATGTCCTTGCGGAGCCTTGCCACGTCCTGGGCCACCTCATAAGGGATTGGTATGAGCTCGCCTTCCCATGCGGGTATGGCCCCTGCTATCCCTTTCAGGGGCTCTGCGAAGATCTTCTTGGGAGTGACGTCAAGTATCCTCCAGGCGTGCCCCTTCACTATCACAGAGGTCCCGGGGTTCCCGTGCAGGGATATGAACTCGGCATCCAGGCTGCCCACGGGCTTGTTGGACACCACATCAAAGAGCTGGTAGTTCCTCACATCCGGGATGGTGGTGAGGTTGGAATAGTAATAGAGCCAGGCCTTCTGCCTTCTCCTTAGCTCGGGCTTCTCAGCGAACTTGGAATCCACCCACAGGAAGCCCAGCTTCTGCGTGAGCCTGGCCACCTCAAGGAATTCCTCTTTGGTCAAGTCTTTGAAAGGTTCTGCGCGCTTTACTATCTCATAGGCCTTGTCATGGGATATCCTGTATTCCTCCAGGCTAAGGCCCACTATCTGGTGGGCGAGCACGTCCAGGGATTTTGGATATGTGACCGTGGGCTCCACCCAGCCCTTCTTCGCGAGGCTCGCTATCACAGTCGCTTCGAACGCGTCGTCTGCGTCCGTGGAGATTATTATCCCATCGGAAAGCCGGGAGAGGGAGTGGCCTGACCTCCCCACTCTCTGGAGGAGCTTGGAGACCTGCCTGGGGGACATGTACTGGATTACAAAGTCTATCGCGCCTATGTCTATCCCGAGCTCCAGGCTGGAGGTGCATATGAGGGCCTTGAGCTCGCTGGACTTGAAGGCCTCCTCCGCGCTTATGCGCACGTTCTTGGAAAGGGATGAGTGGTGAGTCTCTATGGCAAGGTTCTCGTCCAGGACCTTTATCCTGGAGGAGAGTATCTCAGCAAATTCTCTGGTATTTGTGAATGTCAGGACAGAGTTCCTCTCGTGGATGAGCTGGAGGATGCGCCTTAGCCGGGCCACGGTCTCCGCTCCCACAAGGACTTTTTCCTTGATGGAAGAGTCCTCGGGCCTGGGCTTGGGCGATTCCACTAATATGCGGGTATGCTTCATCTTTATCGCGTTCACTATCTTGCACGGAACTGCGCGAGAGCCCTCACGACACATGGAGAAGAAGCTCACTATCTTATCGGGGGTTCCTATGGTCGCGGACAAAGCCAGGATTCTCGGAGTGGGATTTCCTGCGCTCTTCACTAGCTCCTTGAGCCTCTCCAGCCCTATGGTGAGCTGGAGCCCTCTCTTGCTCGGCACCAGCTCGTGCACCTCATCCAGGACTATGTAGCGGATGTTCTTCACGGCCTCGCGCATGACCTTCCCTATCAGGATGGCCTGGAGCGTCTCTGGAGTGACTATGAGCATGTCCGGCGGATTGTCAGCCTGCTTCTTCCTTTCGTACTGGGAGGTGTCGCCGTGGCGCACGCTCACGTCCATGTCAAGCTGGCCCGCCCACCAGGTTATGCGGTTCTGCAGGTCCCTGTTAAGGCTGCGCAGGGGAGTGATGTAGAGGATGGAAACCTGCTTGGGCTTCTCCTTGAGCCACAGATTGAAGATGGGGAGCATGCACGCTTCCGTCTTGCCGGAGCCTGTCTCGGAGATCGTGAGCACATTGTGGCCTGAAAGTATCTCAGGGATCACGTCTTTCTGGATGGGCGTGGGTTCGCTAAACCTCTGGCTGACAAGGTTCTGGAGCCTGGGCTCCAGGAGGGAAAATACGTTCTTCGGGGAGGTTTTTGATTTTTCGGGCATAATTTCGATTGAAGGTGGAACTTTGGAAAGAAGTTGTCCGCAGACACCTTCAGGCCTGAATCCACCTTCCCTCCATCGTTGACACCTGTCGATATAACAGCGTTATATAGAGCTACGTGACTCTAGGGCCATATGTATATAAGAGAAGATACTTATATGCTTTGATAAATGTTTTGATAAATTCTTGGCTTCTTTGAATTCCTAGCTGATACAGCAAGGAGGTTATGTCTAAATGCCAGCTTGATGAACTCTCCCAGGACTGGCTTGATTATCTCTTCTCCGGTTTTATCGTCATCCAGATATGAACGGAAGAAATCCTTTCCATCCCCTTCCATATGCCCGAAAGGCATTGGCTTGCCGTCGCGGCAAGTGGGGTAATTCCCCAGCGGATTTATCGGACGCACTTTTCCATCATACTCGATGGCAAACTTGTCCTTGACGAATTCTTTGAACCCTTCCACATCGCATATCTTGTACATAAAGCACCACTAAAGTTAGAGTGGAGTTAAATTTATAAGCATTGACTGTGGGCTTACAGCTATGGCCGTGCTGCATGCCCCGTTATCTCAATATGGCACGTATGATGCTCCCTGCACCAGGCCTCGCATTTTTGAGCCCAGATTCGCTCTTTGAAGAGCATCTTGCATTCTGAACACTGCCATAGGCCTTTCAGTTTCCTGACCATAGAAATCACTTGCTTGAATGAGTAACCGTGAACGGGTTGAAATCCTGCTTCAGAAGATTTCGATTAGGTATAAATAGCGGCCTGGGAAGCCTGTCCCATTCGAACCATCCCCACCTCTCGCATTTCTCTGGCTCCATCAGCTTGACTTTCCCTGAATGGAAATCAGCTACAACATAAAGCGTCACGTAATGTTTGTTCTCCTTTCTGAAAAAATCATTGGTGAATGCCTTTATCTTCATGCTCTTGATTTTCAACCCTGTCTCTTCAAGAACTTCCCTTCTTGCGCAGTCTTCTATCTTTTCCCCGAATTCGAGGTGCCCTCCAGGGAAACACCACGACCCTTTGCCGTGCGCATTCTTCCTCTTCCCCATCAAGACCTTCCTGTCCTTTATCACTATCACTCCAATCCCAATATATGGCCTTTCTTTCATATCAACCCTCATATGTCCAGCGAGACCCTCGTCCTGTATCCCTCTTTCGTCTTCTCAAAGGCAAACTTGTAATAAGTGACCGCCTTCACCACAGTCTCCCCCTTCTCTTGCGAGGCTGCCTCTCCCCAGCACCTCGCCTTCATCCGCTTCTCAGAAATCTCCTGTATATCAAATCTGGAGAAGAACATACCCTCAGTGTCCACGGCCGCTATCAGCTCCTGCAGCCACGCTATCATGAGCTTGCCCGCATCCTCTGCTTCCGCCTCTATCAGCAGGGCTTTCTTTGGCCTCACCTTCTTGATATGGCATATCACCGTGAACATGGCTTCAGCTGCGTTCGCAAAGACCTC
>DATEYJ010000087.1:0-2964 GCA_035256265.1 archaeon | reverse complement strand
GGAAGAGGGGATGCTGACATTATTTCACTAAAAGGTGAAACATTTATAAGTAACTAGTTATAAATAATGAAACATATGGTATTCCGCAGTTCACATTACATCCGGAATACAACTCTCAAACTCCTGGGAAAGCGGGTTAAGGAGTTTAAGATGAAGAAAAATGAGTGGATTTACAGGGAAATCCTGTACAGGTTTATAGAGAAGGGGGAGAATCTCTTTACCCAGAAGGCCCTATCCGAAAGATGCGGGGTTTCCATAGGGAACGTGAACAAGAGCATTTCACCGCTGGAGAAAATGAATGCCATAGAGAAGAAGACCCGCGGATTTTCAGTGGTCAATTGGAAAAAGATTCTTCTTTACTGGGCAAGCGCAAGGAACCTGGAAAAAGACAAAGTATATCAGACAAGGGTAGACGGGAATGCGGAAGACATTGAGAAGAGCCTCCCCCAGGTATTATTTACTGCATATTCCGGATACAAGTTCGCTTTCAGAACAGTTCCGTCGGACTACTCCGAGGTGGTTGTGTACGGGGATGCGGCAGAAATAAGGGAAAGATTCCCTGAAAGGAAAGGAGTTTCCAACCTGATTGTGCTAAAAACCGATTCCCATATGAAAAAATTCAAAAAAGCCTCGCTGGCCCAGATTTACGTGGACCTGTGGAATCTCGGGACATGGTATGCGGAGGATTTCTTGAGGGAGCTGGAAAAGAGGCTCGAAGGGATGGTATCTCAAAAGCGAAAGTGATACTATGGAATTCTGGAACGATATCGCGACAGACAAGAGTTGGAGCGTGCTCATTAAAATGAGAAGGGAGTTCGATTTCATCCTGATAGGAGGGTGGGCATGCTATCTGCTGACAAGGGCGATAAAAAGCAAGGACATAGACATCATTGTGGATTTCGAAACGCTGGATAAGCTAAGGGCTGATCACAGCCTGAAAAAAACAGCCTTTCTGAGGAAATATGAAATGGCGATTGAACAGACATCGGTTGACGTTTACGTGCCCTTCTATTCAAGATTTCCCCTCCCGGCCGAGGAAATTCAGAAAACCATAGAGATAGAGGGATTCAGGCTGCCGAGGCCCGAAGTTCTCCTGATACTCAAGCAGAATGCGGAGCTCGAGAGGCGCGATTCCACAAAAGGCCAGAAAGACAGGGTAGACATAATCAACCTGCTCCTGAACTCCATGATTGACGTGATTTCTTATAAGAACATGCTGAAAAAATACAGGTTGGACAATTATCTGCAAAGGCTCAGGGCAATCGTCAGGGACTCCAGGAAGGAATTCTCCTATCTTGGAATGGCAGACCTGAGAAAAGTCAGGCTGATAAAAGAAAGGATTCTGAAGCAGCTCGCATAAGACGATGGCAGCTAGACAACGTGAATGTGACCCTGAGGGAACTGATAGAGGCTATTGGGCTGTGGAAGAGGGGATGCCAAGCATGAGAAAAATAAGAAAGGAGCGCTGCCGTGGAGACTGAAGGCGGAACGCGAGTCCGAAGGTGCCTTGGCACATTCAAACGAAATCCGCCTTCCTTCCATTTAACAGCAGCAGCATCCTGAACCTGAAGCCTTCTTCTTGGCTGCGGGCTTCTTGGCAGCTTTCTTTGCTGGCATATCAATTCCTCCCTCTTATTGTTAACGAATATTCTTGTTTTTGTGCACTAATAAGCATTTAGTTTTCTAGTAGAATATAAATCAGTGTGCTAATTTCAAGATATTGACGTGATTGTTTGAAGGAAGGCGTCGTAAAGACAGAAGGCGACTCTTGTCGCCTTCCAGCCAATGGCGCCTTCGGTCGTGAATCCCATGTATTCTAAAGCGATAGAGGCAGTCCTGAAGAGGAAAAAGCTCAGGCCAGGGGAGCGGATCCTGGTTGAGAAAGGCGGGAAGAGGTACGAGGGCCTGCTCATGCCCAGGATAGAGCTGGGAGACCGGGACTGCATAGTCCTCAAGCTGGACAACGGATACAACATCGGGGTGAGGTTCTGGCCCGGGATAAGGATCGAGAAAAGCGATGGCAGGGAACCGAAAGAAGTCCTGGAGGAAGAGGAATACGAGCTAGGGAAGACGAAAAAGAGCCTTCTTAGGCTCAGCTTTGACCCGAAGAAGCCTCCTGTATCACTCATAGCTACCGGAGGCACGATTGCGAGCAGGGTGGACTACAGGACAGGCGGGGTCCGCATGCAGATGAAACCGGAGGAGTTCCTGTATAACGTCCCGGAGCTTGCGGAGATAGTCAACCTGAGGCACATAAGCAATCCGTTCACAAAGGCCAGCGAGGACATGGACCCTCACGACTGGCCTGAAATAGCAAAGGAAGCGGCGAAGGGGCTCAATTCCGGGGACCATGGCGTGATAATCACCCACGGGACGGACACACTCCACTTCACGGCAGCCGCCCTCTCATTCTTTTTGAGGAACCTTTCCAAGCCCGTGGTGCTTGTGGGCTCCCAGAGGTCCTCTGACCGCGGCTCCTCGGACGCAGGAATGAACCTCATATGTGCGGCACGAGTGGCAGTTTCAGATATTGCAGAGGTGGGGATATGCATGCACGGGAGTCCTGACGACTCTTACTGCTTTTTCCTGCGCGGGACAAAGGTCAGGAAGATGCACACCTCAAGGAGGGATGCGTTCCGCCCCATAAACGACCTGCCCCTGGCCAAGGTGTGGCCTGACGGGAAGGTGGACAAGATAAATCCGGTGCAGAAGAAGCGCTCTGAAGGCAAAGTGGAGCTGGACATGAAGTTCGACCCGAACGTGGCTATACTTAAGGCTTACCCGGGCTCTGACCCGGGCGTGATAGACTACCATGTCCGCAGGGGAGTGAAAGGGTTTGTGATAGAGGGGACGGGGCTGGGCCACGTTCCCACGTTCGCGAAGAAATCCTGGATTTCCACCATCAAGAAGCACTCGGAAAGCATACCATTCGTGGTGGCCCCCCAGACCCTTTACGGAAGGGTG
>DATEYJ010000086.1:0-5434 GCA_035256265.1 archaeon | reverse complement strand
ATATAAAAAGACTGTAAATAACTAACCTTTGTTTACGTACCCGCCGGGGGTACTCAATACTCTTTAGGCAAAATATCCAGCGGCGCTACTTTCAAACCTATATATTGTTCGGAAACAAATTATAGCCATAAAGAGCGTGAGGTGTTCTAATGACGGTTATTAAGGCTTCCGAGAAGCCAAAGCTCAGGAATCCCGTGCTGATAGAAGGGCTTCCTGGAGTGGGAAACATAGGGAGGGTGGCTGTTGGCTACCTTGTGGAGCAGCTCGGGGCGAAGAAGTTCGCGCAGCTCTATTCGAGGCATTTCTTCCCCTTCGTGGTCCTGCATGACAAGAACCAGGTCCACCTGCTCAAGAACGAGTTCTATTACTACAAGGCCAAGAAGAAGGGGCAGAGGGACATAATCTTCCTCGTGGGCGACTGCCAGTCCCTTGACCCGAAGGGCCACTATGAGGTCATGGAGAAGGTCCTGGACTTCGCGGAGAAGTTCGGGGTGAAGGATCTCTTCACAATCGGCGGGATAGCCACAGGGGAGATGGAGAAGAGCCCGAAAGCCCTGGGGGCTGTCACGGACAAGGAGCTTGTCCAGAAATACCAGAAATCCGGGATAGAGTTCTCCGCAGGAGAAAAGATAGGCTACATAGTGGGCGCGGCAGGCCTGCTCCTCGGCCTTGGAAAGGAGAGGGGCATGAAGGGCGTCTGCCTGCTGGGAGAGACATCAGGCTTTCCCATAGTCACTGACCCAAGGGGCGCGGAGGTTGTGCTCAACAGCCTCACGAAGATTCTGAACATCAAGCTGGACATGAGCAAGCTTGACCAGAAGGTGAAGGAGATGGAGGAGTTCATAAAGAAGGTGGAGGACCTCCAGAAGAAGGCGCTCACCGAGATAGCCAAGCAGGAGCCCCAGGCCCAGCAGCAGAAGACGCGTGAGCAAACCAGGTACATTGGTTAAAAAGCTTAACGCTAAAGAGAAGATATGAACGAGACAGACAGGTTTGAACGAGAAATGGCGGATATGTTCAGAAGGCGCAGGGAGCGCCGTGATGCCATATACAGGGGAGAGAATCCCCCAAGCCCGCTAGATGTTCTATATAAAATAATGAAAGAATCCCCAGATGTCGAATCAGGAAAATTCGACATGGAAATGAGGGAATTCATGAAGAAGGAGTACGGCTAAGCTTATATATGCCTCTTTTCTAAGATATGGGTTACTATGCCCGACCACAAGTACAGGAGCAGGTACGAGAAGACCAGGATCCTTTCAGCTAGGGCCCTACAAATCTCTCAAGGCTCCCCTGTACTCGTGAAGCTCCCGAAAGGTGTGACAAGGCCCCTTGACATAGCGAGGCTGGAATGGGATGCCGGCGTGATACCCATAGACATAAAGCCCAGGCAGGCCTTTGAAACGAAGAAAAAAACTAATTAACCGCGCTAAACAATTATTTTTATGATAACAGACCTGAGGCTTTTCCGCATCATGAACTCCAAGGGAGAAGGCTCTGTAAAAATCCTGCTGAAAACAGACTCCGGCTCTTTCTCGGCCTCTGTCCCTTCCGGGACCTCCAAGGGCTCGAACGAGGCGAAGGAGCTCGATTTTGAGAAAGTAAGGAAGTCCTTCCCGAAGCTCAGGCAGAAGATGATAGGGATGCAGGAAGACTCGGAAAAGATGGATAGTCTTCTCATAAACTCCGATGACACAAAGAATTTCTCCAAGATAGGAGGCAACCTCAGCCTCGCCCTGTCTATGGCCGCGGCAAGGGCCCAGAGCCGCGGGGAGCTCTGGAAGCTTCACGGCTTAAGCGAAACCCAGCGGTTCCCGCTCCCGCTCGGGAATGTCGTGGGGGGAGGTGCGCACGGCGGCGGGACAGACTGGCAGGAGTTCCTTCTCATACCCCACCTGGCCAAGAATCCCGCGGAAGCGATAGAGAGCTTGGTGCAGGCATGGCACGCGATAGGGGATGAGCTTGGGAAAAAGAAGCTGCTGATAGGGAGGAACCTGGAGAATGCGTGGATGGCGAACATAGACGAGATGGACACGCTAGAGCTGGTATCATCCATAGCGCAGGACTGGCACATGAGGATAGGCGTGGACTTCGCGGCTTCAAGCCTCTGGGACGGGAAATGCTACAATTACAGGAAGTGTGGAGAGAGCCTCAGTTCGGACAAGCAGTTCGACCTGGTGAAGGAGACCGCAGAAAAATACAAGATATGGTACCTGGAGGACCCGTTCCATGAGAACGGCTATGCTTCATTCAAGGCTTTGACACGCGAGCTGGGGAAGAAGTGTCTTGTGGTGGGGGATGACCTCTACTGCACCCAGCTCAGGAGGTTGGAGAAGGGAATCCAGGAGAGGGCCACAAACGGGATAATAATAAAGCCCAACCAAGTCGGGACTTTGTCCCAGGCTGGGCAAGTGGTTTCCCTGGCCCAGAAGCACTCCATCGCTCCTATAGTCTCGCACAGGTCCGGGGAGACGGAGGACGACTGGATAGCTGACCTTGCGCTCTTGTGGTCAGCACCCCTCATAAAGACAGGCGTGATGGGGATGGAACGCCTCGCGAAGCACAACAGGCTCATCCAGCTGTGGGAAGAAGTACCGAATCCTAAAATGGCGGAGCTGCCGTGAATTGCTTCTACACAACGCTTTTAAACTTATATATATCTTATATGATAATTCTCTAGGTATTGGAAGCTATAATGGTGAAATCATGTTGGTTAATAAGACTGAATATCTGACCGCAGGCGTGCACATAGGCATGAAGTCATGCACCCCTTACATGAGGCAGTTCGTGTACAAGATAAGGGATGACGGGCTTGCCGTGTTCAACCTGCAGAAGGTGGACGAGAGGATAAAGATAGCCGCGGATCTCCTTGCCAAGTACAAGAACCCGCTTGTGGTTTCCAGGAAGGAGAGCGCGAGCAGGGGGCTTGAGGCCTTCGTGAAGGAGATTGGCGGGAAGGCCATACCCGGAAGGTTCTCTCCTGGCACGCTCACGAACCCCTCCTACAAGGGCTTCTACGAGCCTGATATCGTGTTCGTGGTGGACCCTCTTGTGGACGACCAGGTGATAAAGGAGGCCAAACGGAAGCGCGTCCCTGTTGTGGCCATGTGCGACACCTTCAACAACCCCAAGGACGTGGACTACTGCATACCCATGAACAACAACGGGAAGAAGGCGGTCGGGCTGGTCCTCTGGATACTCGCAAGGGAGATACTCAAGACAAGGGGAGAGATATCCAAGGACGCGGACTTCAAGCCAAAAGTCCAGGAGTTCGGTGAGTGATATGGGAGTTGCTTCTGTAAGGAAAATGGCTGCGGAGATGCTGAACTGCGGGCAATCCAGGGTCCGGATGGAGGTCACGAAGGAGACAGAGGAGGCCCTCACAAGGGATGACGTGAGGAACCTCATCCGCACAGGGCTCGTCTGGAAAATCCAGAAGAAGGGAACCTCCAAGTTCAGGACAAAAGTCGCATTCCGCCAGAAGAAGAAAGGCCGCCGCACACGCACGGGAAGCAGGAGGGGCACGTTCAACGCAAGGAATCCCAAGAAGAGGCGCTGGATAAAGACCATACGCTCCTTGAGAAGGCTCCTGAAGGAGCTTCGGGACAATGGACAAATCGAGCCGAAAACGTACACGGAGTTCTATCCCAGGATAAAGGGAGGGGAGTTCAGGAACAAGAAGCACATTCTCACGTATCTGGACGATCACGATATGATGAAGCAGAGGAAGGAGCTGGCGGAAAAGCCCAGGAAGGCGGCGCCGGCAAAGGGGAAATCGCAGCAGAAGAGGCATAAGGAAATAAAGAAGGCGGCGAAAAAGCTGGCGCGAAAAGGGAAAGCTGAAACAAAGCCAAAAGGTGACAAAAAATGAGACGCATGAAGATACGCATTGTCCCGCACAGGAGAAGGAGGGAGCAGAAAACTGACTACAAGCTGCGCCTCCGCCTTCTCAAGTCAGGGAAGCCCAGATTCGTTGTCCGTGCCTCGGGCCGCTCCGTGACCTGCCAGATAGTCTTGCATGATTCAAAGGGAGACAGAACGATAGCGAATGCGACGGCTTTAGAGCTCAAGAAGCATGGCTGGAAAGGCCACACGGGAAACCTTCCCGCCGCATACCTCACAGGCTACCTGTGCGGACAGAAGGCCAAGGGAAAGGTGAGGGAGGCTGTCCTGGACATAGGCCTGCATACCTCTGTGAAGGGGGCCAGGATCTACGCGGCCCTCAAGGGAGTATTGGATGCTGGAATAGAAATCCCGCACTCAGAAGAAGTACTGCCGAGCGAGGAGAGGATAAAGGGCGCTCATATTTACGGCTATGCGGAACTCCTAAAGAAGGAGAAGCCCCAGGAGTACGAGAAAAGGTTTTCTGGGTATTTGAAGGGCTCGCTTGCGCCCGAAGACCTTGCGAAGCATTTTGAGGAAGTTAAGGCCAAGCTGGGGAAGTAGGCTGTTTTTGAGAAGAAAGAAGATAAATATTATTGTTTCATTACCGAATGAGCCAAGGTTGTTCTACACTTTCAGTTCCTTCCTTATCCTCTCCTCCAGATTCTTCAGCTTGGCCTCGCTGCTGGAGCGCAGGCCGTCATACGCTTCCTTCGAGATTATGCCCTGCCTGTACTGCGTTTCTAGCAGTGCGAGCATGCGCTGGACCTTGTCCCGCTCCTCCCTCAGTATGTCCACCGCAGGCTCCTTCTTCACTATCCCCGTCACTGTCTTGGCCTCTGTGTAGCGGCCGCGGAGGAGTATCCTCATGTTCAGGCTGAGCTTCCTCAGTACCACCACAAGGAACAGTATAAGGCCTATCATGAGAATTATGACTATGAGCAGCCACATCGGAATGAGCTCCGCCGCCTTCTTTGCCTGCGCCTTCTCGAGCAGGTCAGCCGCATCATCATAAAGCTTCCACCCTGCATATATGGAGCCCAGGGCCGCGTCGTACTTGCTGTCCCTCAGGTAGTCCTCCGTCTCTGTGATTTTTTTCCGGATTTCCGGGATGAGCTTGAACACATCCTCCATGTCATACTCGCCCTTTATCTGGTTCGCCTTCTGCTCGAGCTCGTCCGTCTTGGCCTTCAGCCGCTCGAGCTCGAACTCTATGAGCTCCCTCCTTGAGGTGAAGACGTGCAGGTTGAAGAGCTTCTGGACGATGGAACTGCCTGATTCCGCCTTTATCTTGGCCACGAACTCCCCGGATTTCGTCCCGGAGGGGACAATGAGTTTCAGGGGTATTATCTTGGTCTCGTTCGGCCTTATGATGTCTATGGCAGGGAAGCCCAGCTCGAACCAGCCCGAGTCTATGCCTGAGAGCGAGAGGCTTATGTTCCTGACATCAACGGTTCCTGTGTTCCTTATCTTTATGGTGGTGTACCTTGGCTCGCCCACCTCCACCCCCACGTCATCGGGATAATCAATTTTTATTTCCGTCACCTCTTCT
>DATEYJ010000085.1:0-4349 GCA_035256265.1 archaeon | reverse complement strand
GGGGGACCGAACGTGCAGGCGACTGGTCGTACGTGAACAACGCCTTCTCCACCCCGGGCTTCGGGACCATGGACGCGTGGACGTACGTGAGGCTGTGGGTATGGAGGCCCTTCCAGCCCGTGGAGGCAGGGAAGCCGGAGGGCTTCCTGGGCAAGGGCCCCAAGGGCAAGTTCATGATAAATCCGTATGACGATTTCGTGAAGCACTGGCTGGGGAAGATAAACAAGAGCTATGGCCTCAAGAATTCCAAGGATGAGATAAGGGACAAGGACGTCGAAACCATCCTGGAAGACGCTGTCAATCCCATGAAGCATGAGCAGGCGCATTCCACGCCCATGGAATCCCAGTCCATGTACTACCTGCTCTTTGACATGAAGGTCATCCTGAGCACCCTGAAGAGCCCGCCCCCGGAGGGAGTGGAGATGGACAACCTCATGTTCTATCCCCTGAAGATATGGGTGATGTCGCAGAACAGCATGCTCATACACCTGCTGGAGCTGGAGGCCAGGAAGAGGTGGATGAACAGGTACATGGACGAGCTCATAGGCGCGAGGAGCGTGGAGGAGGACGTGTTCAAGAGCGTGGAAGTGGAGCTGGGAGAGAGGGAAAAGGAGAAGGATGAAAAGAAGAAGGAGTCGAGATGGGGCGGCCTGAAGCCCAGATACGTGTCAGTCGCTGACAAGAAAACGGGGGAGACCGATTTCAGGCCGAACAGGGCCATGAGGTTCGTGAGGTTCTTCGTGAAGCCGGGCCCCTACGAGCCCATCATCTTCGAGCGGCTCAGCAAGATGTACTTCCGCGCCAGCGGCTTCTACTACAAGCAGATGGTGGACGTCATAAAGACCGCCATGGGGATAGAATAGATTGTGGAGAGAATGTGTCAGCGGACACATTCAAAGAGAATCCGGCCGGGTGCCGCTTCTTCTGAAAGCATTATTATCTGGGGAAGGCAATAATATTATATTATGAGAATGACGGCTTCTTTTCTATTGATTCAAGCCGTCTGTCAAAGGAGATAGATATGCCCTACAAGCTTGCAGTCACGAGCGGACTTTACTATATCGCGAGGGGGGAAGAGCTGGCGACTGCCGTGAGGAAGCTGGGCTTCGGCCTCACGCGAGGGACTTCAGCCATAGAGATAGCCCTGGACGTGCCGCACGAGATCACGCAGACAGACGGGGAGGAGCTCAGGCAGATAGCCAGGAAGCAGGAGGTGGACATACTCATACACGGCTCCCTCACCATGCCCTTCGAGGTGCCGGAGAGGGGGGAATGGAGGGACGCGCATGACCACATGCAGAAGTCCATCCGCTCGGCAGTCTTCTCTGGCGCGAAATACGTGAACTTCCACGCGTGCCTGAACATATGGCTGGAGCTCATGACGTACGCGGGAAGGAAGCTCACCATGACCTTCTGCGACCATGAGGGCAGGTTCATTTCCGAGATCCTCAAGGAAGAGCCCAAGCTGAGGGAATGGTTCGTGGAGAACAGGGCAATAGAATACCACTATTTCAGGGACATACTCACCTCAAAAGAGATCGAGGAGGTTTCGGTCAAGGCCCACATAGAAAGGGGGGAGTACTGGGCAAGGGATGAGAGGGACAAAAGGGTGCAGGCTCTTGCAAAGAAGCTCGGAAGGCCCATAACAGAAGAGGAGTATGCAAAAATCCAGGATGACGTGAACAAGCAGGCATCCCTGGAAAGGGCATCCCTCTCTGACAAATATGTCAAGGATAAGGTGAGGGAGAATCTTGCCAGGGGAGACAGATGGAACACAGAGGAATTGAGGATGGCGTCCATAGGCGTGATAGACGGCTATCTCATAATGGGCCACTACATGATGGCCATAAAGGACCCCATATGGATGGAGATGGCCGAGCTTTACAAGCAGTACCTGTCCAAGTACAAGCTTGACTATGAGAACATAGAGTCGCTTGATGAGGCCTGGCATATGGCGCAGCAATCAAACGACCGCAATTTCAAGGAGTTCTTCTACGGGGCGATAGGAGCGAAGTTCCTGGAGGGGCATGTCAAGATGATATTCAAATGGCTCAACGAGGAATTCATAGCCAAGGAGCTCAAGGGCAAGGAGAATCTCATAGAGATAGCGAAGAACCTGAACATAACGTTTGAGACGCCGGACGCCAGGGACCCCACTCACGCGGGCCTGTTCGTGCTCTGGAACCAGAGGCAGATATATGTGGCTGTGAAGAACATACGCAAGAACCTCAAGACCAACAAGGTGTGGATGCTGGTGGACTTCGAGCACATGGCCACGCAGGGGGTGGACCCCATACTTGACATGCAGGACATAATGAAGAAGATCCCGAACTTCGGGACGCTCGCGGCGGCCGTCCACGCCAACGCTCCCAATCCCGGCCACGCCCACGTGCCGCTGGAACTGGGGGACGTGAGGGTGTACAAGCTGCTATGGTCGCTTTATAAGACGGGCTTCGGGAAGGACCCCGAAGGCAAGGACAAGCTCTGCTACGTGATATACGAGAGAGGCGGCGGGGACGACCCGTTCAAGCAGTCAATCGATACCCTTCGCCTCTGCATGGAATTCATACAGAAAGGCATCGACCCCGATCACTTGCCTCCGGAATTCTTCGGCATGAAAGGGCACGTGGCCGGCAGCCAGGTGAGGCAGGAGCAGATAATCAGGGACCACGCGTGGGAGCCGCTGAAGGACCTGCTGGAGATGCCCGAGGAGGAGTGGGGACTGCTCTCTTCCTCAGCCCTGAAGAAGGGCAAGGCCAAGGAGTGGGAGAAGGCGAAGAACAGATGATTATCGGCTGGTTTCAGTCAGGCTTCAGCGCATTCTCGATGCATCGGATATCATCTTCGAAAATCTCAGGGTATTTCTTCATTTTTGGCAGTATGCCCCTATAGAATCGGCCGGCTCCTCCTTCGATTACAAAAGATATCTTCTGGCCCTGCACATACTCATGGTATATTTTTGCTATTTCGGTGGCTTCTTCCTTTGTATATTTCCTTTGATTGCCTTCCATAGAGGGAATATGGTAAAAAAGGATAAATGCCTTGGCTTCGCTTATGGTACAAGATATATCCCAGCCGCCACAATTATTAAGAGAGGAACATGCGCGGGTTCTGGTACATGCTGGAGGCGGTCATCGCGGGAATAATAATCATAGGTTTCCTTGCCGCTGTGAGCCAGGTTTACATGAGCCCTTCCCAGGAGGATTTCACCCTGAAGGCCTATCAGGAGCTCAAGAGCCTGGATGGGCAGGGGATTCTCAGGCCTTATGCAGCCGCGGGCGACTGGGGCTCGCTCAATTCTGAGGTCAGGATATTCGGGAAGAACCACACGGTGGAAATATGCTCCCCCTCAGGGTGCCAAGGAGGGAAGCCCGAGGGCCAGAATGTGTGGGTCGGGAGCTACATGATTTCCGGGAACCAGAATTATGCTCCCATGCAGGTCAAGCTATACTTGTGGTGATTTGAATTATCCAAGCCAGGCGCAAGGAAAGAAGGAGATACGGGAGAAGGAAGGGACAGTTCTTCATCCTTGGGGCAATCCTGATATGCGCGCTTTTCTTTGTGGGCCTCCCGCTGTATGGGCCTCAGGTGCAGGCATACAGGAAGGACATTTCCCTCGTTTCAAATAATCTGGAATCCGAATTTCCCAGGGCCCTCAACCTCGGGCTGAGAGAAGGTTCTGTCCAGGAGTTTGCGGATTTCTCCAGGTTCGCGAAAGGCACCCTCGCGGGGCAGAACATGCAGTTCAAAGGACTGTGGGTGGTTTCTCAACCCCAGGGAACGGACCTGAAGGTCACTGTCGGGAATTTCATGGGGCAAACCCAGGCTGTGAGCATAACCGTGGGGATGGATTCAAGGGACCTGAACATGCTGGATGATTCCACCCAGGCCGCGGTTTTCTCGGGAGCCGCGGATTCCTTCCAGATAAGGATAGCATTCCCCGGGCATTCTTGGACAAGCGTGTGGCTGAGGAACAAGGCGAACCTTTATGCGTTCACGGAGATTGCAAGGGCCACGGATACAGTTATTGAAGAAGTGGAGGCGTGATTCAAAGAAGCGATTCTAGCTGTAATATTTCTCCATCTGGGCAACTTTGCTGCTTATCCTTTCCAGCTCCTTGGAAAGCATGTCCCTTTCTGTCTCTGCTACCACAAGGGAGGCTGCTTCCATTATCGGATGGCCGCCCATTTTTACAGAATAGACGAATGGGTAAACCCCCTTTGCATCCCGGGGTATCCTGAACCTCACCCTGAACCTTGCATTCGTCCCCTTTCCTGCATAGGCGGACTTCGGGGAAACCGAGCACCAGCCGGCAGGCAGGCCTTCTATCGAAAGGGCCGCCGTCGCGC
>DATEYJ010000084.1:0-3788 GCA_035256265.1 archaeon | reverse complement strand
GAGGAGGCCTTAGAGTCCAGCTCCGACTGCGATGCCATAATCGTGGCCGGCGACATCTTCGACAGCCGCGTCCCCACAACCGAGACGCTCATACGCGCGATGCAGCTCTTCATGAGGACCAACTTCTGGGAAGGCGGCGCGAAAATCACGGCGGGGATAGGGAAGGACCTTTCCGATTTCACCCCCCTTAACAATTCGGGTGTCCCCATAATAGCCATCCACGGGACCCATGAGAGGCGGACGAAGGGCCTGATGAACCCTGTGGAGGGTATGGAGAAAGCAGGATTCGTGATATACCTTCACGGGAACGGGGTCGTGCTCCAGAAGAGAAAAGAGCGCGTTTGCGTGCAGGGGCTTTCCGGAGTCCCCGACCAGTACGCAGAGGCCGCCCTCGAGCAGTGGAATCCAAGGCCAGTGGAAGGCTGCTTCAACATCTTCATGCTCCACCAGTCCGTCTCTCCGTTCCTTTATGCGGACAGCATGATAGAGAAGGAAAATCTCCCCAAAGGCTTTGACCTTTACATAGCAGGCCACATGCACGAGCCCCAGCAGTCTGTCCACTCCGGCTCTCCCCTGCTCATCCCGGGCTCCACCATCCAGACACAGCTCACGAAGGAATCCGTGCAGTCCAGGGGCTTCTGGATACTTGACACAGAATCCAAGGAGCTTGACTTCCGCGAGCTCCTTGGCCAGAGGAAGGTCTACTACAGGGCATTCGAGAACCCCGCTCCCCAGGAGATAGAGACAGAGATAGAGAAGATACTTGAGGAGAGCCACGAGAAGAAGCCCATGATACGCATAAGGCTCACTGGGAAGGAAATAAGCCTCTTGGATATGCAAGAGAAATACAAGGACCAGGCCATCCTCTCCTTCAAGAAGGACTTCGAGGAGGAGGCGATTCCAATCCGGAGCCTGGAAGAGCACGCGCTTTCCGTCCAAGAGTTAGGCAAGAGAATCCTGGCCCAGAACCTCCGGGCAGTGGGCCTGGACCCCGAGAGATTCGAGTCCATCTTCGAGCTCCTCCTGGAGAAGAAAACGGAGGATGTGCAAGAGCTTTTGTACAAGCCATAAAATCAGGGATTACTTCTTCCCTTTACTGAATAACCGCTCAGCAGGGCACCCCAGCTCCCTCTGACTGCAGTGCTTGCACGCAAGCGAGCCTCGGACAAATGCGTTTCCCGCAAAACCAAGCACAAGCAGAAGCGCAACCGCGGAGAGAACCAGCCAGCTGAAATCCATTATCAGAAGCGCAAACCCGATTATCGCAGGGACTATGAAAACCATGAAATCAGGGGCAATATCCTTCCAGGAGATATGCTTTCTGGAAAATTCCCCGGGATTCCCTTTCCTGAAGAGCAGGCTACTGAGCTTCCCCTTCCCGAACGCGCAGCATTTCCCGTAATAATAGCAGCTGATGCAGTGACCTCTTATCAGCCTTATCTCCAGATACCCTATGAAAGCCACATAAAGGGCCAGCCATGCAAGCCCGATCTGGTATATTATAAAAGCCCCTGCGAGGTAAACAGTAAATGACACGAAATTCGAAACAAACACTATCCATGCAGGATAATTCTCATAGGATTTTGCCAGCTCCATATTTACATTCGAAATCTTGTAAATATAAATCCGCAACAGATAACTTTAGTATGCCTGAAAAGATCTCCCCCGAGACCGTGAAGCGCGTCTCCCAAGTGGCCAGGCTCAGGCTCATGGAGAATGAGATAGAGAAATTCACGAAAGATCTGGAGGACATGCTCGAGGCCTTCAAGGACCTGGAGAGGGTGGACACAAAAGGGGTTAAGCCTTCCTTCCAGCCCATGGAGACGAAGAACGTCCTGCGCAAGGACAGGATAGAGCCTTCTTTCTCGCAAGAGCAGGCCCTCTCCAACACGAAGAACAAGGAGAAGGGCTATTTCAAGGGACCTAAGGTGACCTAGGTGAAGCGAATGCCTAGCCGCAGGATATTCCTCATAGCGCCTCTGCTCATTTCCACAATCCTGATAATCTGGGCCTACTCCGTGGCAGGCCCCCCGCAGTTCGGGCTAACAGGCCTTCTCGTTTCGGGCCAGGATCCCACAGGAAGCCTGATAGAGAAGCCTTATATCCCCTCCAGCCAAATTCAGGACATGGCCTACGACCGGCTGGAGAAATCAATCTCGGAGAACAAGACAGCCCTGATTTTCTTTTATGACAATTCCTGCGACACGTGCATAGCCCAGATAGCGGAGATAGAAGCCCTCTTGGAGCACCTTGAAAAAAACAGCCCGGACATATTCAAGAACTTCACCTATTATGAATATGACTTCAATCTCGGCCTCCGGGAAAAATTCAATGTCACCCAGGACCACACACTCATCCTCATAAAGGAAGGGAAGGAAGTGCTCAGGACGCGCGAGGCTATGACAAAGGACGAGCTTCTTGGAAAAATAGTCTAACTGGCCCTCGGCTCGCACCCTATGTAGCCTCCCCAGGCCAGGTCATGCACCGGCTTCTCCCCTATGTCCTGGCACTCCTCATTGTCCACTCCCTGGTAGATTAGGTAGACTGCCCCGTAGTCCGGGCACACGTCCGAGCAGAAGTATACCGCTTCCAGGACGAGCCCGTTCTTCGCGTAGACCCCGAAAGCCTTCGGGTAGTCTGCGGGGTCTATCCTGCTAGGCTGGGCATTGACCCCTTTCAGCCTCTCCAGCTCCTGCCTCACCTGGGAATCCGTGACCATGTTACCAGGCCCCGGAGGCGCAGGCGGGTAGAGCCACAGGTAAATCAGAATGAAAACGACAATCCCTATGACAAGCACAATCCCCATGAGGAGCCTCTTGTCCTGCATGGGCCGTTTTTCTTCATGCTCATTCCCTTCCAAAGGCTCCCCTTTCTTTTTCCTTCTTGGAAGCCCCGGCTGCAGCCTTACCATTCAATCATCTTCTATATTGGCAGAAATATCCCTAGTCCTTGAAGGGGACCCTGAGTATCACTCCCTTCCCGACTTCCTTTATGTCCTTCCCGGAGAACTCGGCATCCTCCTTCCTGAATCCCCTCTCCACGGTGAAGGAGACAATCACATTCGTCTTCTTGGACCTGCTGATGGCCTTTATCTTCCCGATCCTCTTTCCGTTCATGTCGAACACGTCCAGCCCCATCATCTCCTTCACGGGAAGTATCTTGAGGACAGCGCCCGACTGGGTGAGGGACTGTATGTATTCCCTGCCTATGTAGTCATCCGTCTCGAACATCCCTCTCTTGACCCTTATCCCTTCCACCGTGAGGTTGGTGGGATGTATGTGTATCGCCTGTATGGTTCCCAGCTTCCTGCCGTCCTTGGAGATCACGGTCTTCCCCAGAATCCTCGAAACTTCCACGGTCTTCTCCAGAGGTTTGCTCTGGTTCTTTATCTCAAAAACGTCCTTCTCAGCCATAAGCCTCCACCTGATTTCTACTGATTATAATTTGAAGTAAGAGTTATTTAACCTTCTTCCGCTTCCCGGCCTTTCCCTTTTCCCTGATCTCCGGGAAGAATATCCCCGTGTACCCACATTTGTTACACTTGTAGCTGTTGTAAACGGAGCCCCTAGCTATAGCCCCCACTGACATATCATGGCTTAAATCATTGCTCTTGCATTTTGGACAAATTCTTACAAATTTCCCTGCCATTCACTCCACCTCCACCCCCGGCATTATCCATTTGCCAGCCAGTCGTCTCCTGTTCTCCTTCAGGATTTCTCCTGACAAAGCCCCTTTGCACTGCCTTTCATCAAAGCCCAGGAACTTCCCGAAGGCCATGAGCTCCGAGG
>DATEYJ010000083.1:0-11262 GCA_035256265.1 archaeon | reverse complement strand
CATGATGAAGACTAAGAATTACAGGAACCTCACGATACTGCCTTACATCTTCCTCGTGGGATTCATAGTGCAGTTCACGAACACGCTGGCCGTGTTCAAGGCGCTCCTAGGCGTGGAGCAGAAGTTTTACAAGACCCCGAAAGCATCTTACAGGGGCATATAGAACACGAATTCTTAGTTACGGTCTGAAGAACACGCCTGCGAAATAGCCTATGAAGTACCCAAAAAGGACGGATAGGCAAATCGAAGTCAGTATCATGAGATAGAATGTCCTGCCCTTCAGCTCGAACACCCTCCCTATGAACGCTCCCGTGTAAGAGCCTATTCCCGTGAATGGCAGTCCGATCAGCAAGAACAGCGCAAGATTCCCGTATTTCCGGAACCAGCTCTCCACCCTCTTGATCGCCTTCTCCCTTCTCCTCTCAAGGAACCTCTCTATTTTTCCCGGCAGCATGCCTCTGTCAAGGATTTTCACGAATGCGAAGACCGCAAGGAAATTGAGAGCCACGCAGAGTGGTATGTAAAGGAGCTGGCTGGAGTAGAAAAAATAAGAGCTGGACCACATCGCCTCTATCCCCGGGACCATTGAAAGGAGCGCGACCCATTCATTCATGTTCTCATCATCCGAAAAGCTTCTGCCCTATAATATACCACGCCAGTTTTAAGCTTTGGCCCAGGGGCATGCCCGGGTAGTCCAGATACCTTACCTTCACGGGGACCTCGCACACGCGAAGGCCTTTCCTTGAGGCCTTTATCAGCATCTCGGCCTCGAACTCGTACCTGTCCTTCTCTAGGCCGAGTTTCTGGAAGCTTTCCCTTCTCGCTGCCCTGAACCCGCACAGCACATCCCTGTAGCCGGATTTCGCGGCCGAGTTCACCATAAACCTCGCGAACGAGTTGGAGAGCCTCCTCTGGAAGGGTATCTCTTCCGAGCTCCTTGCCCCGATAGCGATGTCGCATTCCTCCAGCTTCTCCGCAAGCTTGGGAATCTCCTCGGGATAGAACTGGCCGTCCGCGTCCATGAAAACCAGCTTCTGGGACGAGGCCTTCGAGGCCCCGAGCCTGCAGGCATGGCCTTTCCCCATGTTCTTCTCCAGCCTGTGCACCTCGCATCCCAAGGATCTGGCAATCTCTGCAGTGCTGTCCTCCGAGCCGTCGTCTATAACAATTATATGGTAATCCCTAGAAACATCCCTTATCCCTTCTATGACTTTGCCTATTGTTCTGGATTCGTTCTTGGCCGGGATTATCACAGCCTCATTCAATCTCTCACCTTTTTAATCTAATGTAATAGTGATATATTCAAGATATTTAACGGTGGCTGGATGAGACTCAGTCTGAAGGAAATTCTTATAGTATTCATTGCAGGATCTCTCGTGTCAGTCTCTCCCCTGATTGTCAGGCAGGCCTCCGGGATTCCCGGCATAATAGGCTTCCCCACTTATTACCACCAGAGGATAGCCGATTATCTAATCTCAGGGACATTTGACTGGTACGACCCCCTGAGCTTCGGGGGAAGGCCATATACCTATCCTCCTGTCTTCTCCTTCATGCTGGCCGGATTCTCGGTTTTCGGGCTCGAGTTCGGGGGCGTGATAATGATGGGCCTGCTCGGGGGCCTGACAGCAGTGACCTGCTTCCTGCTCGCGCGCGAACTGATAGGGAAGAAAAATGCCTTTATTGCGATATTGTTGTCCTCTCCTGCATTCATATTCCTGTTCTCCCACCTCTCCACGCGCTCCCCTCCCATACTCCTTGGCCTGCTTGCCATATACCTCGTCCTGAAGAAGAAGCCCTGGTGGCTTATTACCATTCCACTTACTCTCTCCCTGATATTCCACCCCGAGACAGGCCTGATATTCTCATTCCTTGCGCTTATCGCGAACAAGGATTACCTGAGGAACGCGAGGTTCGCTTGCCTGGCCCTCCTGATTGCCGGGGCCTTTTACGCGCCTTTCTATCTTGCGTACGGGTTCCCGCAGGCGAATGCAATCCATGGGGATTACATTTCCAGAGGATATGGTTTGGAATCATTCAACCTGCCGTTCTTCGCATGGGAGACCGGGAACAATTTCGACAACGTGGCCCTGCTTGTCCTCGCGCTCTCCTTCGCTGGCTTCTACCTCACCCGCAACCGCTTCCTTCGGATATGGTTCATTCTCTCGCTCGCCCTCGCGCTTGTTTCAACCAGGCTGCTCCTCTATCTCGTCTTTCCCGCCGCGATCCTTGCAACAGCGGGCATTTATTATCTCTCAAAAAAATACAGAAAATACAGCAAACCCGTTCTTGCGATCTTCCTTGCTTATTCGATAGTCATAGGCTGCTGGATGGCTTTCTCGTTCGGCACGTCATGGCCCACGAAGAGCGAGAGCGAGGCCTTGTTATGGATAAGGGCGAACACCCCGGAGAATGCGACTGTCCTCTCCGACTGGTCGCACGGCCACTGGGTAACGGGAATCGCATACAGGAAAAGCTTCGTGGACGGCTACGCGGAATATGCCCCCCAGGCGGACCTGCGCATGTCCGAGCTGGAACAGTTCTACCGGAACTGCACTGTACCTGAAGGCTATGGCATAGGATATGCATATCTTGAGGACTGGTTCATAAAACAGCAGAACATGACATGCCTGGACACGTTCGAGAAGGTCTATGACAGGGACTACATCTACGTCTTCAGTCTTGCCTGATTCTCATGACAGTCCCGTCTCCCTTTGCCAGGCTCGCCTTCAGCCACTTGAGCCACGCGTTGTAAATCTGGTCCGCTTCAGCTGCCCCGTTCTCCTTCTTCAGCTCCTCCTGGAGGAGATGGAACTGCTGGCTGGAACGGACGACCCACGGGGCCTCGAGCAGGTCCGGGTTCTTCGTCTTCTCCGAGAGCTCCACGAGGGTCTGCTTTATCTTCGCCCTGAGCTGGATGTTCTCCCACACCGCGCTCCAGTTCCCGCTCCAGTCCTTCACGTAAGAGGCTATCCTGTTGAGAACCTCGGACTCCCCGTTCAGCAGGGTTTCCGTGGGCTTGAGCGTGTCCTCCTTCCCGGAGTATTCCATCAGGTTTACAAATCCTCCCTCTTTCATCGGGTTCTTGTCCCATTCCTTCCGGACTTCAGTTATCTCCGTCATTCTTCGGAAGCGATGCATCCCATCAGCGGAGCGGAGGGACTTGCATATGGGGATTATATCCGTGGCCTTGAAAGAGGTCGGAGGGACTCCGAGATCGTTCACCACCCTGTCATACACCCCGTATGCGGACTCGCCGTGAATTGTCCCGGCCACCACGTTTGATAGCGCTCCTATGCGCATGGCCTCGTAGAGTGCCCGGGCCTCCACGGAGCGGATTTCTCCGATTATCAGGGCGGAATCCCCCAGCCTGAGCGCGGTCCTGAGGGCCTCGTCCGCGGGCATCTCTGTCTCCACTTTCGTGATGACCGACCGTGACTTTAGCCGCTCTATATTATAGTGCAATTCTTTCATCTGTTCAATTGGTAGCTCTAAAGTGTCCTCTATCGATATCACGCGCACTTTAGGAAGCATCTCGAGCATAAGAGAGCCCAGGACAGAGGTCTTTCCGGCCCCCCTGCCTCCGGCCACCAGTATGCTCACTGCCCCGTCTATGAGGAAGGAGAGCACTCCTGCCCCCAGGGAGTTTATCATCTTGGCCTTGATGAATAACGGGAGGGTCCAGGGCTTGTCCCTGTGCCTCCTTATCGCGAAGCCTATCCCGTGCGGGGAGAGCGTCCTCGTTATCACGCAGAACCTGGCGTTCCCTCCCGGGACGCTCACGTCCGTGTCCAGGACAGGGTTCGCCTCGTCAAGCGGCCTTCCGGAGTGGATTCTTAGACGGGTGGCCCAGGCCTCCGCGTCCTCCGTGCTCGGTATGAGGTTCGTCTTGCACTCCTCCCAGTCCTGGTGGTATATCATCACGGGCTGGTTATCCACGGGGGAGTTTATGTATATGTCCTGTATCTTCTCGTCCGCGAGCAGGACTTCCAATATCCCCAATCCTGCCGTGTACCTCGTGAGTATGGTGGATATCTCCTCCACGTCCGCCAGCGTGAGCGAGATGCCCATGCTGTCCGCCATCTCCCTTATCATGTCCTTGCCTATGCTGTAGAATATCTCCCTTATGTTCTTGGACTTCACGAACTCCACGCTCTTCGGCCTGTGGGCCGCCATGTATTTCCTCGCGGCATCCAGGACCGAGTACTTGTCCTCCGAGAGCCTGAACTCCGGGGGAAGGGCGTAATAGAAATATCCGGTCTGGCCGGGGACCCTGAATATCTCCACCTGGGTGTCCCCTATCTTGTACCTGTCCACGGACCAACCCCCTTCCGGAGGCGTGATCATGTAGCGCGTGAGCATGAAGTTGGGGCGCACGCTCGGGCTGAATATCTGCCTGTATATGGCCCTGTCCCCTATGTGGTAGCCCGCTATGTGAGGCTTAGCAAGGCTTATCATCTTTGTGGTCTCCAGCTTCTCCTTCAGCGTTTCCAGGACCTTCCTGTACTTCTGGAGGCAGTCATAGCATTTCCTTGTCTTGGCCTTCTTCAGCTTGACGTCGGCCAGCCTCATCTCCCTGATGGTCTCCACGTACGCCCCTATGGGATCCTTCCTGAGCAGCTCTATGACTATGTAGTGGAGTATGGACATCCTGTCGGGATAGCACTTGTCGCATTCCGCGGAGCCCAGGCTTTTCCTGGATATGAGCCTGCTCCTTATGACCTCCTCGAGCACCCTGGCTATCTCCACGAGCAGCTTGGTCTGCTCGTAGTCATACTCGTACTCCCTGTTCTTCGCGAGGACTATGCTGGCGACTTTCTTTACCTCGAGTATCTTGTCGATGGTACGGGCCATGCACTGCTCGTAATCCTCTATGGAGGAGCCGTACAGGCAGCCCATGCAGTTTATCCTGAGCCTCATCCGCTCCTCATCATACTCGTAATCGCAGACCCCCATACTCCCCGCCACCCGATCCAGGAATCTTTCCGTCGAAAAATCCGTAACTGAATATTTATTATCGAGGCCGCCTAATATAATACACAAGCGTCTGTTGTTGGAAGGCGTCAAGAGACGCCTTCGGTCTTTCGTGATAGGATGCCCGCGCCAAAAAAGAATCCCCGCAGTATAGGGACAGTGCTGAATGAGGTCATAGAGAGGGTGAACAATGACACGCAGAGGCTCAGGCTTCTCGAGCAGTCCTCCGAGTCCCTGCTTTCCAGGATAAACTCCCTCGAGCAGGCCATGCTGCAGGCCAGGAGGGATATGCAGAAGGCCTTCCTGGACACTAACACGAGGCTCGATTCCCTCGATGACAGGATGAGCAAGTCCGAGAACACCACGAAAGAGGTGGTGAGCCACATGAAGAAGCTCGTGACCGAGACGAGGGTGAAGGAGATCGAGAACCTCGTGGACATCTACAATCCGGTGAAGTCAAACTTCGTGACAAAGGAGGAGCTGCAGAAAGCCCTCGCCGAGGTCCGCAGAACGAAAAAATGAATTTGGCTGGAAGGCGTCCGCGGACGCCTTCAGTTTCGAATCTGCATTACGCATGTAAACTAATAAATAGCAGGAATCCAAAAGAATAATAGCGCGCTGTATATTAGAATGTGATATGATGAAACTCTTCTCTTTGGGTGGCGGAAAGAAAAGGTCTTTGCTGCCTTCCCCTACAGAGCGGGTGATAGCCCTTTCTTCTCACGGACTCTCTGAGCCCGAGATAATACAGACCCTCAGAGGGGAGGGATACAGCCCTGTCCAGGTAGACAACGCCATGAGAGAGGCTCTCAGGGGCGCGGCCATGGGAGCACAGCCAAGGCCTGCGCAGAGATACCCTCCTGCGCAAGAATATGCGCCTCCCGCACCAGCAGGCCCTGCAAGAAGGCCCGGACCTCCCAGGCCTTACGGACCTCCTGCTTACGAGGAGTTCCCAGAAGAGGAGCCTGCCTATTCCAGAGCCGCGCCATCTCCGCAGCCCCCTGTTCCCGGCCAGGTTCCCGAGCCTCCAATGGACTTTGATGATTTCAGGAATGCCAACAGGGACCTTGATTTTCCCGAGATCCCGGGAAGGGAGCCGCCTCCACAGGAACCTATTGCAAGACAGCCCATCCGGCCCCCTGCCAGGATGCTTCCTGAGGACGAGCTGGACGAGGAAGAGGAGGAGCCTGAGCTGAGACCCATGCCCAGGTTCGCTGCCAGGGACAGGACAAGAGGGGAGGCAAGGCTCGAGAAGAGGAACATGATAGAGGAGCTCACGGAAGGTGTGGTGGAGGAGAAATGGACCGACTTCAGGAGAAGGATGGACGAGATGGGTATGATGTTCCAGCAGCTCAGCCAGCGCATATCCAGCCTCGAGGAGAAGATCGGGATGTCCCACGAGGAGAAGAACAAAGACCTCCTCGAGGTGGAGGGCAAGATAGACAACTACAAGCAGACCATGGACGAGATAGAATCCAGGATGGAATCGATTGAGAGGGCCATGAAGGACAGCCTCACCCCCATGATGCAGACGCTTCGCTCGCTTTCAGACACCCTGAAGGTCATGAAGGAAAAACGGGCCTGAGTAGCAACCTTTCTAATCCTAGCTGTTGTTCAAATTCAGAAAAAATACTTACTTCTTGACTTCTTCCTTGGGCTTCTCTCCGCCTCCCTCGCCCTGCGTCATGAACCACATCGCAACCGCGATTATGACTATCACTATTATCGCTGTGGTGAAATCAGAGTTTATGAAGAACGACGGCACACTAAGGAAGCTTCCGCCGCTCGCTCCGAAGAAGATTATCAATCCTATGATTATCACCGCGAATACGAGGAACCATTTTGAATATTTCCCTGAAAACACCTCATTCAGCTTGAAGCCTACCAGCCCCAGGAGTATTGCGATGACCAGTATCCCTGAGCCAATAATAAGCGTCATCCCACCAAGGTTGGCGAAGAAGCCAGCTATCATGGGGTTAGTGTTCGCATAAAGCATCACGAAGAACGCAAGCACGATTGAGATGAGGCCAACAGGGCCTTTCTTTATTCTGTCCCCGATAGCCCACATGAGGACTCCGTAGAAAATTGCCAAGGCAAGGAGGAACGGGAACAGGTATTGGAACATGCCCAGGTTCTGCATGTTTATAACAAGATTGTCAAACAATGCCATACTATCTTATTGTCCCCGAAACCTTATAAACCTTTCCTGGAACGAGTCGTGTGCTCCGGCTTCAGTCACTTCGTCTGCGTTATGAACCATGCTGAAAAGCCCAGTATGGCCAGCAGCAGGGCTATCGCCCATATCTCCGTGCTCTCCAGGAAATTCGTCCCGAATATCGCCGCTCCCGCGGAGGCTGCGAATATAACGACCCCTATTAGGATGAGGCTCCCTGTCATGACCCATTTGGCCTTCTCGTTCTTTGTGATATCCTCCGTCTTTATCCCCACCAGGCCCAGCAGTATTATTATACCGAGCAGCCCTGATCCCACTATGAGCGTGAACCCGAATGCGTTCGCGAAGAAGATGACCACTCCTGGATTGAAGTAGGAGAAGAGCATCACGAAGAATCCCATGATTATGGATATCAGGCCCCTGGCCGACTTGGGGAGCTGCTTCTCCATGGAGAACGAGAGGACGCCATAAGTGATGGCAAGCGTGAGGAGGAATGGGAAAAGGTAGAGATAAATCCCCATTTTCTCGAGGCCCAGTATCATGGGCGGGAAGGGATTCATCACAGCCATGATATTAATTGTAGTGACAAACTTATATTTCTGTTGAGGTTGTTGGAGACAAACTTCTTTCCAAGAATCAGCCCATCTTGCCCTTGTGCCTGAGCCCGCGCGCCTTCCTTCCTGAAGAAGTGAGACCGCGATTCGCCCTACCCTTATGCTTTCCTGAGACTATCCAGTTAATGTCCTTGTCAGACTTTATGGAGCCCTGGTTCGGGTCCACCATTATGCACTCGTACCACTTGTTCATGCCGTCCTCCCCCACCCAGTAGGAATTGAGCATCCTCAGGTTCGGGAACTTCCTTTGGGCGCGCTCTTCCGCAACCACCTGGAAGGACTTGAGGAGCGGATAGAACCTTCCCGAGGCTTTGGGCCTCCTGCCTCCCTGAGGCTTGGGCGTCTTCCTCCTCCCCCTCGGGACCTTCACCCTGACTATCACGAAGCCCTGCTTGGCTTTGTACCCGAACTCCCTGGCCCTTCCGAGCCTGGTTGGCCTCTCCACCCTTCTTATAGTGGGCTCCTTCCTGAACCGGATGAGCATGGCCTTCCAGTTATCCATCTCCTTGGGGCTCTTCCACATGCTCTCCATCTGCCTGTATGCATTCTTCATAGAATCACTTTTGGGTTCCCTTTCCCGCTCTTGGCACAATAATGATATTTAATCCTTAGTATCCGATAGATATGCAATAAAGATATCACAATAGATATATAAATCAAACAGGACAAGATATAAAGTGATGTGAATATGAATGCAGCACTAAAGCTTTTGGTTGGGCTAATCTTCATAGCGCTCGGCCTGGGACTCCTGATAGACTCGGTCATACCCGTCCTCGGAAATGTGGGAACGAGCATAGGAGCATATACCATAAACTGGTTCGACAACCTCATAATCGTCCTGACGGGCGTGATACCCGCGTTCCTCATCATGCTCGGGCTTTTCGTGGTATGGCTTGAGATGGACGAGATGAAGGCCGAGAAGGAGCTCAAGAAGGAAGAGGAAAAGGCGAAGAAGGAAGAGAAGCCTGCAAGAAAGAAGAAATAAAATTCCTCCAGTTCTGATTTTTTGATTTTACACAGACGGAAGTCTTTCCAGCCGCTCTGCCCTGTTACGGCAATCAGGGATTTATTTGGGCTGAGCTTAAATATAATGAACGGCCAAACAATCTGTTTAAAGTGAGATTATGGTTGAACTGCTTGCTCCAGGGCATACCACATGCGCAGGCTGTGGGGTCGCCATCGCGATAAGGCAGCTTTCCAAGGGCTGCCCGGAGAATGTGATAGTCTCGAACGCGACATCCTGCCTGGAGGTCACGACTTCATCTTATCCCCAGACCGCCTGGAAGGTCCCCTGGATACACGCGGCTTTCGAGACCTCCTCCTCAGTGGCCAGCGGCATAGAGGCCGCCATAAGGAAGCTGGGGAAGGACTGGAAGGTGCTTTCGATAGCAGGGGATGGGGGCACGTTTGATATAGGCCTCCAGGCCATATCAGGGACCCTGGAGCGCGGGCAGAAGGTCACGCACGTCTGCGTGGACAACGAGGCCTACGCCAACACAGGCGTACAGAGATCAGGCGCCACCCCGCATCTTGCCTGGACCACCACCTCCCCTCCGGGAAAGAAGTCCCAAGGCAAACCCCAGTGGAAGAAGCCCATCCTGGAGATTCTTGCCGCCCACAGGATACCTTACGCGGCCTCGGCCTCCATAGCTTATCCCGCCGACCTCGCGCAGAAGATGAAGAAGGCTTTCGAGAAGCAGCCCTCCTTCGTGCATATCCACTGCCCGTGCCCTGCTGGCTGGAAAATCCCGGAGTCGGACACAGTCAAGCTCGCAAGGCTTGCAATAGATACAGGGATGTGGGCGCTTTACGAGATAGAGGACGGCCTGCTCAGGATAACCAGGCGGCCCCAGAAGAAGCCCGTCCAGGAGTACCTGAACCTGCAGGGAAGGTTCAGGCACCTCACCCCCGAGAACATCAAGGAAATCCAGCAGATGACGGACAGGAGATGGGAGGAGCTGGAAGCGCAAGAGAAGAGCGGGCTGAGGTTCCTGTATTAGAAATTATTCTGAATGGTTTTCTATGTATTCTCGCAGGTCTTTCCTTTTTGTCCTGTTCCTATAATTTGAGAAAATTTTGTTTGCTGCTTCTTTAGGAGAAACACCGATTTCATATAAATCCTGCATGCAAGACACTCCGGAAAAAACAATCTTATTAAGAGGATCAATTTCGGTTTCAAACGCCTTCTTGATTCCTTTCATAATTTCACTAATTAGCCTTCTTCGCAACGGACCCGGAATCCCAAATCTGCCTGAACAGGGGCTGCGCCATGCTTGAGACCACATGAGGCGAGTTCGCCCAGAATACGGTGTCCTGCGTCTCATGCACCTTCTTGTCGTCTGTGAGGGCCATGAGCACATGCTCATCGTCCACCGTGACCAGCCTTCCGGAAGCGGATTTTATGTTCCTGATCTCTGCTATGTCTGCGAAGGATTTTGCCGCCTCGCTTCCCGGGACGAATGGGGCCGCGATCTTCAGCTTGACCCCGCTCTTGCCAATCTTCTTGAGGATCCTATAGTGACGGCTGTAGAGGCTGGAGAACCCCTGCTCGGTCGTGACTATGTTTATGGTCTTCTTCGCGGTCTTGAATATTGACTGGAGCTGCCTGTCTATTATGGAGGTTCCCTTGAGGGTCCCTGTCATGTCCGCAGGCTCCACCATGTTGAGCCCCTCCTTGTAGACCTTCTCCATCTCCTTTATCATGGGTGAGGACTTGAGTTTCTCTATCCTCTCTATGGTCTCTTCCTGCTTCTTCTTTGTGTTCTCCTGCATCCTGTCCAGGGCATCCTTCGGGGCGAGCGCCATGTACTTTATGGGCTTGGAAGGCTGGAAAACCACGAACCCCTTCTCGACAAGGGACTCAAGGACATCATAAGAACGGGACCTCGGGACGCTGGCAATCTCAGAAACCTCAGCTGCCGTGGCCACGCCTTTGGCTAGCAATGCCACAAAAATCTTCCTTTCGTACAGATTGAGGCCTATGCTCTTGAGCGCGTCAAGGACCTCCATTGTCGCTACCATGGAATCACGTTTTATTCTTATGAATTAGCTTTATTTAAAAAGCTATCGTTCAGTGATAAAACTCTATAGGGCTTTTATTTATAAGCATATACAGCAAAAAGGAAAGGTATAAAAAGGTTTTGTTATCCAAGAGTAGTTACATATTCACAGTCATCTCTTCTGCTGCTCGTAAAGTCTCTCCAGCCTTTCCAGAGTATCTGAGTCCTCTGCGCGGCGGTCAAAGCGGATGCGCATTACCCTTGGAAAACGGAGAGCGTATCCAGACTCATAATTGGGCGATTTCTGTATCTCCTCGTACGCGACTTCCACCACCACTTTCGGCTTTATCTTTATGGAGCTCCCTTTCTCGCTCTGTATGTACGGCTTGAGGAGCTTCGTGAGGTTCACGAATGTGACGCCTTCTTTAGCGTTCACCTCTTCTGATTCTTTCTCTTGTTCCTTCTCACGTATGCCTGTGCCTATCATGCCGCATTCCAGGAATCG